>JAOARS010000383.1 GCA_025210415.1 Marinifilum sp.
CACTTAAAGTGATACCCTCAGGACACCTGTATTTCGTATCCCCACTAAAGTTCGGGTTACGAATAAATCCACAATAAAAAATCTAAACTGTTTTTTGCCCAATTGTTCCGAAAACAAGGTTCCAAAAGCTTTTTATTGTTGATGCTCTCACTAAAGTGAGGGGATCAATTCTAAACCACAATGCAGAAAATACAGTTCTGTTTTCATCAACTCAGAGCATCATTTGGAGTGATACCCTCAAGGCACATACAAACCCCTTTTTCATTATAACTACTTGCAATTTAGGCTTATATATGACAGTAGTACTGTATTCCCATTCAAAATGATGTATCAACTGTTTACTTTTATATTTCTGCTTTTATACCGATTGTGAAAATATATGAGCCACTGCTTCGTAAACTCGCACTGCCTAACATTTTCTACATCGGCATGATACTATTTTCCAAAATGGTTCATTTAATATTACATTAAATTTTCGTATTTATTTTTTCAATAAACAATAAACCACAATATATTTGCAACACTGTTGCATTTAAAATATCTTTGAAAAATGAATCCTGCAGAAATACTAAATACGCATAAGCTAAAACGAACAAGTTGTCGTGAAGGAATTCTTAAAGTAGTTATGGCTGCCGGTCAAGCACTTGCGGAAAACGAAATACGGGAACGCTTAGCTGGTAATTACGATAGAACAACATTCTATCGTTCATTTAAAACATTGGAAATGCATCATATCATCCACAAAATTGTTGTTGACCATCAACTTGTAAAATATGCTCTGCATAATTCAATTACTCGCAAACAGGACCATGCACATTTCTACTGTAAAGATTGTGATATGGTGAAGTGTTTAGATGACATCCCAATACAAAAGTATCAGCTTCCCGATGGATTTTCGGATAAAGAAACAGAAGTGATAATCAAAGGAACCTGTCCAACTTGTAAAGATCAGAGATAAGCAATGTATGGCTTAAAAAAACATATCGCCATTTTACTATTTGGAATTTTCTTTTTTCCAATTACATATCAGCCATGGCATGTGTTAATGCATCATTCACAAAAATCAGAATGTTGCCATACTTGTTGCCATTCAAAAGTTGAGAAAAGAGTATGTGATTATAGCCATTGCCTAAGTTCTACATCAGAAAAACAGGAAGTTTGTCTTGTTTGCGAATATCATTTCCCTATTAATATTTTACCTAAGCTTAACCTGTTCAAGCCAAAAAATCCAAGTTTGGAAGGTCAGTTGTTTGGATTGGAAGCTAGGTTAGCTTTTCAGCAAATAAATTCAAAAAAATCTCCGAGAGCACCACCATACCCTAATTTCTTAAAACAGATTTTGGTGGTTTAAATCTCAAATTAATTTCATGAACAAGTTTATTATGCTCTTTGGGTGCATAATTATATTGTCTATATCCGCATTTGGGCAAAATAATTACATACTCGAAGGGAAGATTGTTGACCAGAACAATCAAGCTCTGCCAGGGGCATCGCTCATGCTGTATCCAATAAAAAAGGGTACGGTAAGCGATCGCAATGGCGATTTCAGAATATCCAATTTACAAACGGATACCTATGTGATAGAAGTATCATTTATAGGGTATAATACATTGGTAGATACTCTTTTCATTGAAAAGAATACGAACTATAGTGCCCAACTTAATGTTACTAATCTCAACCTAAGTGAGGTGGTAATTACCGATAATTATGCCGAACAAAGAAAACGGGAAGAATCGCTTAGTATCGAGCTTGTTGACGATGAGGAGTTGAAACGAAATCTTGGCGGAAGCCTAATGAATTCTCTGGAAAGATTACCTGGTGTTACAACCATTAATATTGGCTCGGGACAATCGAAACCAGTAATTCGGGGATTGGGTTTTAACCGCGTTGTGGTGGTCGAAAACAATATTAAACACGAGGCACAGCAATGGGGATCGGACCATGGACTTGAGATAGACCAATATGCTGTAGATAATATTGAGGTGATTAAGGGCCCTTCGTCGCTAATGTACGGATCCGATGCTATTGGTGGTGTTATTGACATGAAAAACAGAAAATTGTCGGCAAATAATTCAATTGGAGGCTTGGTAGATATCACAGGTAAAAGCAATAATGATTTGATGGGAACATCCGTTTCTGTTTACGGCAGAAAGGGGAAGTTTTTTGCCAATGCCAGGGCAACTTATATGGATTACGGCGACTACAAAGTGCCTGCCGATAGTATTGATATTTATTCGTATCGTGCACCCTTGTACAAAAATCATTTGCGCAATACGGCCGGATATAAAAAAAACCTACACTTCACATTGGGAATGGTGAAAGATGGATTTCTAAGTAAACTTTTTGTGAGTTCGGTAAACAGCAAAAGTGGCTTTTTTGCCAATGCACATGGTTTAGAGCCTCGAAATGTAGATACCGAGCTTCATGATAAATCGAGCCGGGATATCAATTACCCTTATCAAAAGGTGAATCATATCAAGCTAATTAACACCAACCAGTATCAGTGGAATAAATTCGTACTTAATATCGACCTGGGCTTTCAACGAAACTTCCGTGAAGAGTGGAGTAAATACGTTAGTCACGGATATATGCCTCCGGTTGCTCCCAACACGCTGGATTTTAATCCAGAATTGGAAAGGGAGTTCGAAAAGTTCGTGTACACTGGAAATGCCAAAATAGCATATCAATTAAATGAAAAAACAAAGATGGTTTTTGGAATGAATGGCGAATTTCAGGATAATAGGATTGATGGGCGAGGATTTATTATTCCAAAATACAAGCAGCTTGCATTGGGTGGTTTTGCTTTTGTTCGCAATAAATTATCAGAACAAAGCAGCCTTCAGTTAGGTGTTCGTTACGACTATGGAAAAGTTGATACAAAAGAATATTACGATTGGTTTCAATCTCCTGTAGATGACAATGAACCTTCTACTCTGGATTATTTGCAGCGAGCTGAAAACATCAACCGTAACTTTTCGAATTTCACCTGGTCGGTAGGATACAACTACAATACCGAAAAGTGGACTTTTAAAGCCAATGTGGGTAAGAGTTTTAGAATGCCAATAGCCAAAGAGCTGGCAGCAAATGGAGTGAATTACCACCGTTTTAGATACGAAATAGGAGATTCAAACTTATCACCCGAAGAGTCTTATCAATTTGATGCCAGTTTGGAATATCATACCAATAAATTGGTAATTGGTGCCTCACCTTTTGTGAACCATTTTTCGAACTACATTTACTTGAATCCAACTTCGGAGCACGACAGACTTTACGGAAATGGAAACCAGAAGCATTATTACACCGAAAGCGAAGTATTAAGGTATGGTGGCGAGGTTCATGCTTACTATGAACTTCTGAAAAATATTCAATTAGGAATCATTGGGGAGTATATTTACTCAGAGCAATTATCGGGCGAGAAAAAAGGCTTTACGCTTCCCTTTTCGCCTCCAGCTTCAGCCATTTTCAGTATAAAATACAATAGAAGTAAACTGGAATTTATCGAAAATGCTTATTTATCTTTTGATTACCGACTTACAGCTTCTCAGAATAAAGTTGTTCCTCCTGAAGAGCCTACTGATGG
>JAOARS010000384.1 GCA_025210415.1 Marinifilum sp.
GGATCTTAGGGAGAAGAGCAACGATCCGGAAGCTCAGGTGCAAATTAAAGTTGGTATGGCAACTTGCGGAATTGCATCAGGAGCAAAAGAGGTAATGGAGTTTCTAATTGAAGCTACAGCCAAAAGAGGTATTAATTCTATTGTAACTCAAACGGGTTGTATGGGATACTGTTATGCAGAACCTACTATCGAAGTTACAATGCCAGGTAAAGAGCCTGTTGTTTTTGGAGATGTTGATCTTAAAAAAGCTGATGAAGTGATTGAAAAGTACATCAAGCAAGGTGAATTGGTAGACGGCATTATTCCTGTTAACTACAAAACTATTGACAACAACTAACAAAAGAAAACGCAATTATGGAAAAGTATAAAATGCATATTCTTATTTGTGGAGGTACAGGATGTCGTGCATCTGCAAGTGAGGCTATTCAAAATAATCTACAGGATGCTCTAAAAGCTAAAGGGCTTGAGGACGAAGTTCAGGTAGTAATGACAGGTTGCTTTGGATTTTGTGAAAAAGGACCTATCGTAAAAATTCTTCCTGATAATACTTTCTACATAGAAGTTAAGCCAGAAGATGCTGAAGAACTTGTAGAGGAGCATATTGTAAAAGGTCGTAAAGTAATGCGTTTGCTTTATACCGATCCTGATAAGAAGGAAGTGATTAGTGATTCTAAAAACATGGGATTCTATAAGAAACAGATTCGTATCGCGTTGCGTAACTGTGGTTTTATTAATCCAGAGAATATTGATGAATACATTGCTACTGAAGGTTACGCAGCTCTTGGTAAATGTTTAACTGAGATGACTCCACAGTCAGTAATCAATGAAATTAAGGAATCTGGTCTTCGCGGACGAGGAGGTGGAGGTTTCCCAACTGGTTTGAAGTGGGAATTTGCTGCTAAAAACGATGCAGATCAGAAATACGTGGTTTGTAATGCTGATGAGGGTGACCCAGGAGCATTTATGGATCGTTCTATTCTTGAAGGTGATCCACACTCGGTGTTGGAAGCTATGGCGATTTGTGGTTACACAATGGGCGCTGATAAAGGTTTGATCTATATCCGTGCTGAGTATCCACTTGCAATTGATCGTTTGAAAGTAGCTATCAAGCAAGCAAGAGAATATGGTTTGTTGGGTAACGACATTATGGGTTCAGGTTTCAACTTTGACGTTGAAATGCGTTATGGAGCTGGTGCTTTCGTTTGTGGTGAGGAAACTGCTTTGATTCACTCTATGGAAGGACTTCGTGGTGAGCCAACTGTTAAGCCTCCATTCCCAGCAGAATCAGGTTATAACGGAAAACCTACAAATGTAAACAACGTTGAAACATTTGCGAACATTCCTGTTATCCTGAACAAAGGAGCAAACTGGTTTAACAAAATTGGTACTGAAAAATCTACAGGTACTAAAGTATTTGCTTTAGCAGGTAAGATCAACAACGTAGGTTTGATCGAGGTTCCTATGGGTACTACGCTTCGTGAAGTAATTTACGAAATTGGTGGTGGTATTAAAGATGGAAAGAAATTTAAGGCAGTTCAAACCGGTGGTCCATCAGGAGGTTGTTTAACTGAAGCTCACTTGGATACTCCAATCGACTTTGATAACCTTCTTGCTGTAGGTTCTATGATGGGATCGGGTGGTATGATCGTAATGGATGAAGATGACTGTATGGTTTCTGTTGCGAAATTCTATCTTGACTTTACTGTTGAAGAATCTTGTGGTAAGTGTACTCCATGTCGTGTAGGTAACAAGCGTTTGTACGAATTGTTGGATAAAATTACCGAAGGAAAAGGTACGAAAGAAGATCTTGACTTGTTAAGAAACCTAAGTACTGTAATTAAAGATACTTCTCTTTGTGGATTAGGACAGACTTCACCAAACCCTGTTCTTTCTACAATTGAAAACTTCTACGATGAGTATATTGCTCACGTTGATGAACACAAATGTCCATCAGGTCAGTGTAAGGCACTAATGCAGTATGTGATTGATCCTGAGCTTTGTGTTGGATGTACTCTATGTGCTCGTAACTGTCCGGTTGATTGTATTGCCGGAGATCGTAAGGAAGCTCACATTATCGATACCGCTAAGTGTATCAAGTGTGGTGCTTGTATGGAGAAATGTAAGTTTAATGCGATTAGCATTCAGTAAGGAGGATCTTAAAATGGAAAAAATGATCAAATTAACCATTGATAATAAACAAATAGAAGTACCTCAGGGAACTACTATTTACGAAGCTGCAAAGCAGTTAGGAATCGAAATCCCAACGCTTTGTTATATGCACTTGGGTGATATGGGCATTGAACACAAGCCTGGCGGATGTCGAATTTGTGTTGTTGAGGTAGAAGGACGTCGCAATTTAGCACCTTCTTGTAACTCAAAATGTGAGGAAGGAATGGTAATTCATACTCACAACATGAGAGTATTAAATGCTCGTAAAACTGTAATGGAGTTGATGCTTTCTGATCACCCATTCGATTGTTTGGTTTGTGCAAAATCAGGAAACTGTGATTTGCAAACTATGGCACACCAGTTTGGCGTTCGTGAATTACATTATAAAGGTGAACAATCAACTTATAAAGTAGACTATTCTCCTTCGATTATTCGTGATATGGATAAGTGTATCATGTGTCGTCGTTGTGAAACCATGTGTAATGACGTACAAACTGTTGGTGCTTTATCAGCTGTAAACAGAGGTTTTGAGTCTGTTGTAGCTCCTGCATTCGAAATGGATTTGGAGAAATCAACTTGTACTTACTGTGGTCAGTGTGTGGCGGTATGTCCTACAGGTGCATTAACTGAGAAAGATCATACCAACCAATTGATTAGAGATCTTGCTGATCCTAAGAAAACTGTTGTTGTACAAACTGCTCCTGCTGTTCGTGCTGCTTTAGGTGAAGAATTTGGAATGGATGCCGGTACTTTGGTAACTGGTAAAATGGTTTCAGCTCTTCGTCAGTTAGGATTCGATAAAGTATTCGATACTGATTTCGCTGCCGACCTTACCATTATGGAGGAAGGAACTGAGTTGCTGGAGCGTTTGCAAAAGCACTTGGATGGCGATAAGAATGTGAAACTTCCTATCTTAACTTCATGTTGTCCGGGTTGGGTGAATTTCTTCGAGCACCATTTCCCTGATATGAAGGAAATTCCTTCTACAGCTCGTTCCCCTCAGCAGATGTTTGGTCCTATAGCTAAAAATTATTTGGCTAAAGAAATGGGAATCAAGCGTGAGGATATGATTGTTGTATCTATTATGCCTTGTTTGGCTAAAAAATACGAGTGTCAGCGTGATGAATTCAAGGTAGATGGAGATCCGGATGTAAACTATTCAATCTCTACTCGTGAGTTGGCAAACTTGATCAAGCAAGCTAACATGGATTTAAGTACTATGGCTGATGAGGACTTTGATAATCCTATGGGAGAATCTACTGGTGCTGGTGTTATCTTTGGTACTACTGGTGGTGTAATCGAAGCTGCTGCTCGTACTGCTTACGAAGTATACACTGGTAAAACTCTTGAAAAAGTTGATTTCGAAGCTTTACGTGGTATGGATGGTATCCGTAGTGCAACTGTAGATTTCGATGGTCTTCCAATTAATATTGGTATTGCTCACGGTCTTGGTAATGCTCGTAAACTTCTGGAAGATATCCGTGATGGTAAATCAGAATATCATGCAATCGAAATTATGGCTTGTCCAGGTGGTTGTATTGGTGGTGGTGGTCAGCCATTGCACCATGGCGATTCTTCAATCTTGAAGAAACGTTCAGCTGCGCTTTATCGTGAAGATGCAGGCAAAGCAATCCGTAAATCGCACGAGAACCCATACATCATTAAATTGTATGAAGAATTCTTGGGTAAGCCATGTAGCGAATTATCTCATAAATTGTTGCATACTCATTATTTTGATAAGAGTAACGAAATCGAGATTGAATAAATAAAGAAATAGAAATGAGATTGCAGATTTGAGAAATGAGATAAAGGTGGTTCCTAAATCTCAAGTTTTAAATCTTACATCTAAAATCTAAAAATATTATGGCAAAAATTAAATTAGCAAAATCCAAAGTTGATACACTTGTGGAGATTTGCAAATCATTTGATAATGATGGAGCCGAGTTGATCAATGTACTTCACAAGGCTCAAGAGACATTTGGTTATCTGCCTGCAGAAGTTCAGGAAATCATTGCTCGTGAACTAAATGTTGCTGTTGCTCACGTTTATGGTGTAGTAACATTTTACTCATTCTTTTCTATGGTACCAAAAGGTGAATTCCCAATCTCTATTTGTATGGGGACAGCTTGTTATGTAAGAGGTGCTGAGAAGGTGTTGGAAGAATTCAAGCGTCAACTTGATGTTCCTGTAGGTGAAACCACTGAAGATGGAAAATTCTCAATTAGCTGTTTGCGTTGTGTAGGAGCTTGTGGTTTGGCACCTGTTGTTACCATTGGTGAGCGCGTTTACGGACGTGTTGCTGCTGGTGATGTAGCAGATATTATCAAAGAGTATCAATTGTAAAATTACTGAATTGATATATAGTAAAAACCTCTGGCAGTTTGCCAGAGGTTTTTTGTTAACATTTGTTAACAAGTAAATGTTAAAATTAGTTAAAGAAAAAATAAACTTTTAGCAAATTATACCATTTTATACCGATTCGTGTTTAGAATTACTCACTAATTTTTATTTATTCATTGAGTTTTAATCTCGAATTTTGTCAGAACGGCATTATGCCAGTGTGAAAATTTAAATCAGAAATGGCATAAAGTAAACTGAATTAAGTTTTAATACCGATTGTATAATGAAATGATCCTTATCTACGTTTCACTCGAAAGGCTCAACCATTATTACATCGGCATTATACAAAATAATCAATATAGTTCGCTTCATTTTCAAAATGGTATAACTTTTCTGAATTGAATTTCGCATGTGCAGAATAGAAGTTTACATCAATTGAAGATATTGAATGCAGGATCGAGAATATGATCTGTTTGTTGTTGAAAAACTCAATGTAAGAACAAAAAAAAAGCCACTTCTATAAGAAGCGGCTTAAATATTTGAGATTATTTTCTCTAGTTGTCATCATCATTTTCTTCCACTGTTGGATCGAATTCCCAAGTGTCGTCAAGATAAGCGCTTGATCCAGCAGTTCCTGTAGTTATTATTCCTTTATCTCCTAAAGTAAAAGCAACAGCATCATTTCTTGAGCTAATTTCAGGAATTAAAGAGGTTTTCTCATTCCACTCGTCTCTTGTTGGATCATATTCCCAAACTTCTCTTGAAGCTCCTTGGCTGCTTCCTGTTGCAACATAGCCTTTGCCTTTAAC
>JAOARS010000385.1 GCA_025210415.1 Marinifilum sp.
AAAGTTTGGCATATTTTTTTCAACAGGTTTTCAGAAAATCAGAAAAAAAGACGTCAATTTTTCACTTATGAATATGTTGGTTTAAGTATTATTGCTGATTTTAAAATGGTAATACATCTTAAAAAATCGAACAGTAAATCGCAATTATGTATACTCATTGAATGATCTAAATGTTCTGCATTCTCCTTTTTCCAATTTACAGCACAATCAAAACACTGTAAGCAACTATAAATAAGTTAATTCAGCTCAATATTACATCATCAATATTTAAATTCGACATTCGTTCCTATTGCAGAAAAATCCATATGTATTCACCATTCTTTTCTTTACAAACATAACTAGCAATATCAAGTTAGCGAAAAGGTATGCTTTAGGCATAAGAGAAAAACAAGCAGCATTCATAAGGTATTTATGCGAACCAAGGGTTGAACTCTTTTTCGGAACAATTAGCAATACCGCAACTAAAGAACTTGATTTTAGAGATTTAAATTTTTAGATTAATTCCAAATCTATGTTTCTTAGGCACTAAATTATTTTTGCCTCTTGATTTGTATGTTTTATAAATATTTCTCGCTGATTTCCGCAGAACATCAACGTATAATCCTTATTTCTGCGTGAATCTGCGAATAAATCTGCAAGCATCTGCGAGAAAAATACGCTTGTCATGAAATTTAAAATCGGAAACAAAATTTAGTTTGCACGCCCTGTTTCAACTCTTGATTCGCATTATTTGTTCAAATCTATTCATATTCCGAAATACATAATCTTACTATTACAGTTTTTGTAGATTTGCGATTAAATTTTAGATGTTAATTTACACATGGGGCATAATGCCAATAAATTACTAACAATTAGTTATGAGTATAGCACAACATGTTCATGACAAGGAACGAGGAATAAATAAGTGTGTAAATTTAGGAACTAATCGGTATTAGCGGTTGGAAAAAATAATTGAATGTGGAAATTTGAAAGGATTTAAAATTGAAACAGGCTCATGTCTAAATGTTAAAAAATTCAAAAAGAAGCATCTTTAATTTGTATGTACAACTAATGCAACTATATTTGCAACATCAAATCAAGAAATCATGAGCGAATCTTGTAAGACATATCACGAGTGCTGTCTGTTTTTTACAGCCAATTCTTTAGCCAGAAAAATAAATAAAATGGCTGAAGATGCTTTTAAAATAGCAGGTTTGGCTCCATCCTATGCTCACCTAATGTTATTATTAATTGAAGAACCTGGTTTAAGTCAAAACAATTTAAGTGAGCGAATGAACCTAAAAGCTTCAACAATGACACGTTTTATTGACAAATTAATGCAAAAAGGATATGTTGAGCGTGTGCAAGAAGGCCGTTCAGTATTTATTTATCCTACTGAAAGTGGTAAAGAATTAAAAAAATCAATTAATCAGGCATTAAAAAATTTATTCAATAATTACTGTGAAGTAATGGGAAAAGAATTTGCCATTCAGCTTACAGAAGATATTCATAAGGCCAATAGTATATTAAAAGAATAACTTCTTTTTTGAATCGTTTAATTTGTATATACAACAAACAAAATAATATAGTGCAACCGGCAATTTATATTGCATATACAACTAACAACCTGATTCCGATTACAAATATCTATCACAGAAAATCAGATTTATTTAAGATTAGCTTTAAAAACTCTGAAAGAATATCGGGATATTTAGAAGCGTTTTTGCCTGCTTTTGGTATAAATTTCCTCAAATCCCCTCGAAATATCCCGATATTCCTTCGAAAATTTGAGAAATTTTCTACTCAAAATCAGTGCAAACTGTGACAATATTTTTAATCGAAATCAGGTTAATAAATTAAGATATGAATACATTAGTAATTTTAGCACATCCTAATCTGGATGAATCAATTGCAAACAAAAGAATTGCAGAACAGCTATCAACAAAAGTTGAAACTATTGAAGTAAGGGATATTTTCAAGCGATATGCTGACTATAAAATTGATGTAGAAGCAGAGCAGCAAGCATTAATGAAAGCTGACACGGTTATTTTTCAATATCCTTTCTATTGGTATAACATGCCAGCAATTTTAAAGATATGGTTCGATGAAGTTTTTAATTTCAATTTTGCATATGGCCCGGAAGGAGATAAACTAAAAGGCAAAAACTTTCTATTAAGTTTCACCATTGGTGGTCCTGAGGATGCCTACTCCCCTCTTGGTTATAATCACTTTAGAATTTCTGATTTTTTGAAGCCAATGGAGCAAACTGCATATTTGGCTCAGATGAATTATTTAGAACCCATTTACGAACATGGTATGGTTTACATTCCAGGGGTTTATAATACTCCGGAAGTTGTAAAAGAAAGATCGGATAAACAAGCACAAAGGGTGGTGGAAAGAATTAACGCTCTTTCGAATGAAAATCCGGAAAGCATGATCAAAAACTTTGTGAAAGATTGGTTTGCCCATTTTGATATTTTGGCAGAGGATGGTTACTTCAATAACTACATTGCCAACGGAGCCAAGCTTAAATTTCCGGAAGGAGAATTTATTGGACATGAAGGTTTTTCGGCATGGTATGCAGAAGTTAAAAAAACAATTAAGCCAAATAACGAACACCGCATCGAATCTATAAATGTAGTTGCCAATAATGGACATTTTGATGTTGATATGTCTGTAAAAGTAAAAGCTGAAAAATATTCAGGTGAAACAGTTCAGGCAAATGCCAAGGAAAATTGGAAAGTGGAAGTCACTCGTGATGGAAGAATTAAAATTCTAGAATACATCGTGAATTCTGTACAGTAAGCATCCAAATCAATTGTTTTTTTAGTAATGCAATTGACTTTTCTGCAATAAATGATTGAACGTTAAGGTTTAATTAAATATGAAGAATTGATATGCATTATAGATTTGCATATCAGAATAATACCAAAACCAACAATAAATGAGCTACAGAAACAGCTCCTTTTGACCTTATTTTTCGTTAAAAAAGATGCGATGTAGAACAACTATGCCTTACTTTTTTGCTTTGAATAAGATCAAAATACGCTATTTTTTATTTTAGCCCATTTATTATCGTATTTGGTATAAATCAAAAAACTAAAGCAAAATGAAAGTAATCGCAATTAATGGAAGTCCTAAAAAAGAAGGCAATACTTACCACGCCCTAAAGTTGGTATGCGAACAGTTGGAGGAAAAAGGCATTGAAGTTGAAATTTTACAAGTAGGTATTAAAAATGTTAAGGCTTGTACTGCTTGTAATATGTGTGCAAAAAATCAGGATGAAAAATGTATCATTAAAAATGATGATGTGAATGAATGGATTCAGAAAATGAAAGCTGCTGACGGAATTTTACTTGGATCACCAGTTCATTACGCATCATTGGGTGCTGGAATGAAGTCGTTTCTTGATCGTGCTTTCTACGTTAGCGGTGTAAATGGCAATTTGTTTCGCCATAAAGTTGGTGCCTCCATAGCTGCGGTAAGAAGATCAGGTGGATTACCTGCATTCAATGAAATGAACAACTACCTTACCTATTCTGAAATGATGATTCCAACATCGAATTACTGGAATGTGATTCATGGTTTGTTTCCTGGACAAGTTCATGAAGATGAAGAAGGTGTTCAGATTATGAGGGTTTTGGGTAAAAACATGGCTTATCTTATGCAACTAATGGAGACTGGAAAAGACAAGGTAGAAGCTCCGGCTCCGGAAAAGAAAGCATTTACTCATTTTATCAGATAATCAACTAGCAAGAATAAATATCGCCATTCTAATATTAAGAATGGCGATATTTATTTTTTTACTTCAATCCACTTCTCTTCAGTAATGGATCAATCGAAGGCTTTTTGCCTCTGAATTGTAAATACAAATTCATTGGGTGATCGCTACCACCCTTTTCCAATACATTTTCTCTGAATGAATCAGCGGTTGATTTATCGTAAATACCACTTTCTTTAAAAGCTTCAAATGCGTCGGCATCCAATACTTCGGCCCATTTGTATCCGTAATATCCGGCAGCATAACCTCCCGCAAATATATGAGAGAATGAAGTACTCATACAGCTACCATTTACCTTGGAAAACAGTTCTGTTGACGACATTGCCTGATCCTCGAACTCTCCTACAGCAGTTATAATTGGTTCATTTACACTGTGCCAAGCCATATCATTTAAACCAAAACTTATTTGACGTACAAATCCATAACCACTTAAGAAGTTACTACTATCAATAATTTTTTGAATCAACTCCTGAGGTATCTTCTCTCCTGTTTCATAGTGCTCTGCCACTTCATCCAACCATTCTTTTCTATAGGCAAAGTTCTCCATAAATTGAGATGGTAGCTCTACAAAATCGCGATATACATTGGTTCCAGACAATGTGCTATAGGTGCATTTTGAAAGCATTCCATGCAATGCATGACCAAACTCATGCAGGAATGTTGTTACCTCATTAAAAGTTAATAATGAAGGCTTTGTATCGGTGGGTCTGGTAAAATTACATACAATCGAAATGTGTGGTCGATGATCTTTGTTCTCCTTTTTGAATTGATCTACAAATGAAGTCATCCATGCACCACCTTGTTTTGTGCTTCTTGGGTGAAAATCGGCATAAAACAAGGAAATAAAGTTGTTATTGGCATCGAAAACCTCATAAATATCCACTTCTTCATGATATTTAGGCAACTCTGTATTTAGTTTGAATTGAATGCCATATAACTTGCCTGCCAAATCGAATATTCCTTTTTTGACCTTCTCTAATTCGAAATACGGACGAGTAATTTCATCGTTGATATCGAATTTTTCTGTCTTCAATTTTTCAGCATAGAAAGCCCAATCCCATCTTTGCAAATCGAAATTTGCTCCCAATGATTTTGCATACTCTTGCAGCTCTTTAAATTCTTCTTTTGCTTTTGGCATAGAAGCATCTAAAAGCTCATTCAAAAATTTCAATACATTATCGGCTGATTTGGCCATTCTTTCTTCCAATACATAGTCGGCATATGTTTCATATCCCAATAAATGAACTTTGGCCAAACGCAGTTCTACAATGCGATGTATGATCTTTTGGTTGTCGAATTTGTCGTTGAAACAACGCGAAGAATAGGCTTTAAACATTTTCTCTCGCAATTCGCGCTTTTCAGCGTATTGCATAAAGGGAACATAGCTAGGAAATTGAAGATTAAAAATCCATCCTTTCTTCTCTTTTTCCTTAGCTAAAGCCGATGCAGCTTCAAGAATTCCTTCAGGTAGGCCTGCGATATCTTCCTCTTTAGTTAAATGAAGTTCGAAATTGTTGGTTGCAGCCAAAACATTCTCCCCAAACTGAAGAGTCAGTTTCGATAATTCCTTTGATATTTCTCTGATTTTTTCTTTCTTCTCTTTGTCTAAATCGGCACCTGATCTCACAAAAGATTTGTATCTATCCGTTAAAAGTTTGGTCTCTTCAACATTTAGCTTGTACTCCTCTTTGTTTTCATAGACTTGCTTCACCCTTTTAAAGAG
>JAOARS010000386.1 GCA_025210415.1 Marinifilum sp.
AGGTATAACTCCCTTCAGCTCTACAATACATTATATCTTCTAAAGCTACTACTTTCATCCCATTATTGGTTGGAAGGATAATTTTCTCGTGTTCATTATTCAAGCTCTGATAAAGAACTTCAATTTTATGATTAAGGTCAACATCTTTTTTGTTTTCCTTATATCTTTCAACAGCTTTTTGCAATTCCATATAATTAATTGGCTTTAACAAATAATGTAAAGCTGCAAACTGAAATGCTTTTATTGCATAATCGTTATAAGCTGTAGTAAAAACCACTTCAAAATCTCTTTTCGAAACACGTTCAAGCACCTCAAATCCATCCCCATCGGGCATAGAAATGTCTAAAAAAACCAAATCAGGATTTAATTTTTCTATTTCTTCTCCTGCTGATTTCCCATAAATAGCAAAACCGATCACATCTCCACCTGTACAATATCTTTCCAAAAGTTTTTGAAGAGTAGTTTGACTCTTCAACTCATCATCTACAATTAATGCTCTTATCATAAAATATGCTAATTATATTCTTGTTTGAGAACGTTTAAAGATAAAAATTTTGATCTGATTTCTACGAAAATTCTATTTTTTTTATGTTTCCTTCACATGCTTGCTAGCATATAAATAAGTTTTTAATTAAAACTTTTTAGATAAGATACAGCCAAACGAATTTTATAATATTCTATTTCTTCATCCATGTACAAATACAAATCTTTTATATTATTTGTATGATTTAATGATTGATAAGCATTCCGAATTCTCTCTAACTCTGTGGTAGTAAAAAAAACGGTTACATCAACATCAGCTCCTTTTTCATATAAAGAAGCTAAATGAGAGTAGATTGTTATTGGATTCATCTTCCGAACACTGGAAATTTCTTCAACTGAATACCCTTGCTTATAATACTCATAAGTCTTATAAAACGATTCTGCACTCTTACGTGATTGTTGTTTCTTTTTATCTTTAAATTGAAGAATTTCATTAATAAACAACTTCCCAAACATTTGATATTTTTTCTCTCCTACTCCCGAAACTAATTTCATATCTAATTCGGTAGTTGGTTGTATCTTTACCATCTCATGCAAAGTTGCATCAGAAAAAACCAGATAAGGTGCAATTCTTTGACTCTTTGCAATTCCCAAACGTAATTTTTTCAATCGATCAAATAAGTTCTCTGCCTGAGAAAACGAATCTGAAATAGGTTTTACAATTGGTTCCGATTTCATACTCGATAAGTGAACCAAATCAACTTGTCGCTCTGAAAACAAAACTTCTTTGGCTTGCTCTGTTAACTGTAAAACATTTCCCTGATCATAAGCTACAGTAATGAAACCTAAATTCAACAATTGTAATAAATATTGTTGCCAATCGGAATGTGCAATATCTTTTCCTACTCCATATGTTTTTATTTGATGATAGCCTTTACTCACAATCTCTTTTCGAGTAGAACCTCGTAATACATCAATCAAAGTTCCTGAAGCAACCTTTTCTTTCAAACGCATAATAGCAGAAAAAGCTTTTTGAGCAATTACTGTACCATCAAATGATTGAGGCGGATTCTTACAAACATCACAATTGCCACAGTCCTCTTCTAAATGTTCTCCAAAATAGCTTAAAAGTATCTTTCTACGACAAATTTGTGCATCGCAAAACTGCTGTATTCTCTCTAATTTGGCATGAGAAACTTCTTTCAATGCTGATTCTTCAATAAATCTTCGATGTACAATCACATCTGAAAAGCTATAAAAAAGTAATGTATCTGCTTTTATACCATCACGCCCAGCACGACCTATTTCCTGATAGTAAGACTCAATATTTCGAGGTAAATTGTAATGAATCACCCAACGTACATTCGATTTATCGATTCCCATTCCAAAGGCAATCGTTGCACAGATAATAGGCACCTCATCATTAATAAATTCTTCTTGTCGGAAAGCTCTTTCATCGGCACTTAAACCTGCGTGATAAAAAGCTGCATTTACTCCTGCTGCTTTCAGTTTTTGAGCTAAGCCTTCTGTTGCTTTTCTACTCAAACAGTAGATAATTCCCGATTGATGTGGACGTTGTCGAATAAAACCCAGAATAGTTTTAAATTTATCCTTACCTGGCGCCACTGTTAAACTCAAATTTGGACGATCGAAAGAAGAGATAAATTCTTGCGGATATTCCAGACCTAACTGATTTACAATATCCTTTTGCGTTAAATGATCAGCAGTAGCTGTCAATGCCATAATCGGCACATGAGGAAATTGTTTTTTCAGATAAGACATTTTTGTATACTCAGGACGAAAATCATGTCCCCAAACCGAGATACAATGCGCTTCATCAATTGCAAAAAGATTCACTTTTAACTGCAAAAGCAAATAGTAAAAATCCTGACTCACCAATTTCTCTGGTGATACATACAAAAGTTTAATATTTCCTGCTATTACTCCTTCGATTACTTGAGCCTGTTGTTGTGTAGTTTGTGAACTATTTAAATAATCAGCAGCAACTCCATTGGCTCTTAAACCTTCTACCTGATCTTTCATCAGTGCAATCAGAGGTGAAACCACAATGGCTACTCCTTCCATTACCAATGCTGGAATTTGATAACAAATCGATTTTCCTCCTCCTGTTGGCATAATTACCAAAGCATCATTTCCTTGCAAAACAGTTTTCACCACTTCTTCTTGCATAGGACGAAAATTATCGTATCCAAAATATCTTTTTAAAGCTCTTTTTGCTGCTGACATGTTCTAAATTTAATGTAGAAATACAAAACTAGTATAAAAATAGTAGATGAAATACGTATCCTTTTTTTTAATCAAAATCCTCTAAAAACAATCAGTAATGCAAACGATATCGTACCAATTAATCTTTCATGTTCTGAAAACATGTCTAGCTCTTCTAAAAACTGATAAAGATCATAAAAAAACACTTGCCTAAATAAACGAATACTATACTTTTGCAGCTAAATTTAAATAACACAAATTACTGACTAAAATGAACGCAATCAAATCGATTAAAGAAACCGATTTTTTGAAGAAACGACGCTATGAAGCGGTAATGTTTTTGCTTACCTTTTTTGGTATTTTTGGGTATATGGGACACAAAATGGGTGTTGCCAATATGCTAAATACAATTATGAATACAGCTTTTGATTTACTAAGCAATACTGTTTTCTATATTATGGGAATTACAGTGCTTTCGGGAGCTTTGGGTAAACTGCTTATCGAATTTGGTGTAGTTCGATTGCTAGAAAAAATATTGGCTCCTATGATGAAGCCTCTGTTTAACCTTCCTGGTGTGGGTGCTTTGGCAGGTGTACTTACTTTTCTTTCTGATAATCCTGCAATTATCAGTTTAGCAAACGATAAGAATTTTAGTAAATATTTTAAAAACTATCAGTTGGTTTCGCTTACCAATTTTGGAACTGCATTTGGAATGGGATTAATTGTGATCACATTTATGTCTACTCTAAAAATTCCTGGTAATGATGCGAATCTATTTATCCCTGCATTAATTGGTTTAGTTGGTGCATTGGTAGGTGCAATGATCTCTACTCGATTAATGCAATATTTAATTAAAGGATGTATTCCTACGCGTACAGATAATGATTTTGAAGGAGCAACCGAAAAAATTAGTTTTAAATCTGAAGGTGGAGTTTTCTTACGCTTTTTAAATTCGATTCTTGATGGTGGTAAATCGGGTGTTGATCTTGGTTTAGCAATTATTCCTGGTGTATTAATTATTTCTACTATGGTAATGATGCTTACATTTGGTCCTAAAGATGCTGCTATAGGATATCAAGGATTGGCTTACGAAGGAGTTCCTATTTTACCTGAATTGGCAAGTCATATCATCTGGTTATTTAAAGGATTATTCGGTTTTGAATCACCTGAACTAATCGCTTTCCCTGTTACATCTCTTGGTGCTGTAGGTGCTGCTTTATCATTGGTAAAAGCATTTATTGCAAAAGGATTAGTTGATGGAAATGTAATTGCTGTATTTACTGCAATGGGAATGTGTTGGAGTGGATATTTAAGTACTCACACTGCAATGTTAGATACATTGAACTATCGCGAATTAACTTCTAAAGCATTACTATCGCATACCGTTGGAGGTATTATTGCTGGTACTTTTGCTCACTACTTATACCTTCTTGTAAGTATGGTCATGTAAAGACTGATTTAAACATTACATATAATTATAAAAGAAGGCGAAAACTAATTCTGTTTTCGCCTTCTTTTGTATTTTTCCATATCAATGTAGAAAAATTAGCTTTATCATTTAATGAAATCTATTTAAGCTCTTAATGAGCCTTTCATCATTTAATAAAACCTATTTAAGCTCTTAATGAGTCTTTCATTATTTAATGATAAAGCATTTTATCTCTTCTGCAGTCTTTCATCATTTAATGATAAAGTATTTTATCCCTTAAAGAACCTTTTATCATTTAATAATGAATCGCTTTTATCCAAAAGAAGGCAATTATTAAATAATAAAGGACATCAAACTACTCCATAGTAACTACAGTAATTCCAGAACCTCCCATTTGAATACGCTCATCACGGAAGTTTTGAACCAAACCAACCGTTTTTAAATAATCTCTAATCAATTGTCGAAGAATACCATGTCCTGTTCCATGAAGAATTCTAAATTCTCTAATTTCTAACATGATAATTTCATCCAAATGATCCATAATCATTTGCAATGCCTCTTCGCCTCGCATTCCTCTTACATCAATATCTGGTTTAAAGTTCAATTTCCTCTTTGAAATTCTTTCCTGCACCAATGCTGATGTTTGGTTATAAGTTTTGTTCTCTTTTTTGGCTTGTGTTTTCGAAACCTTAGTTAAACGCTTTACTTGTACTGAAGTTAAAATCGAACCAAAAGCAACTACTGCTGTTTTTTTATTGATCTCAACAATTTCTCCTACAGTTGACTGATTATCTAACTTTACCATGTCGCCTTTTTCAAGAACCGATGGATCAAATTGTTTTTTCGTTTTTACCAGTTTTTTTGCTGTAGATACTTGGTTTTGATTCTCAGTATTTTCGTCTTCTTTGCCCTTACCTCTTTTTCGCTCTCTATCCTGTAGCTTTTGAATCTTACGATTAATACGAGCTTCTTCTTCTAGTTCAGCTTGTGTTAATTGTACTTTCGTTTCCTCAAATTGCTTACGAGCTTTCTTAGTTTTTTCCTTATCAGCTTTAGCCTCCTTAATCTCACGAATTGTACGCTCAATTGTTTTGTTAGCATCTTTCAGTAGTTGCTTGGCTTCTTCTTGAGCTTTTTCAATAATATCTTTTCGAAGCTTACTAGCATCTTTCAACTCCTTATCATATTGCTCTAACAACTGATTCAGACGTTTATCACTCTTACGGATATTATTTCGTTTACTTTCCCAGTAACGCTTATCGCGAACAATATCGCGCAAATGTTTATCAAAGTTGATATGATCTTCTCCTACCTTATCGGTAGCATCTTTTAAAATTTCTTCTGGTAAACCAATTTTTCTAGCAATCTCGAAAGCAAAAGATGATCCTGGTTTACCAACTTGCAATTGAAACAAAGGACGCATTTGATGAGAATCATAAAGCATGGCTCCATTTTCAATTCCATCAGCTTCTGATGCAAAGTGTTTTAATCCTGAATAGTGAGTGGTTATTACTCCTCTAACTTTTTTCCGATTTAATTTATCAAGAATAGCCTCCGCAATTGCTCCACCTAAAGCTGGTTCTGTACCTGTACCAAACTCATCAATCAAAACCATGGTATCGGTATTTGAGTGACGAAGAAAATGCTTCATGTTCATCAGATGGGAACTATAGGTACTTAAGTCATTTTCTATGGATTGTTCGTCTCCCATATCCATAAAGATCTTATCGAAAATTCCTATTTTCGATTCCTCTTCCATTGGTACTAACATTCCACACTGAAACATATACTGCAACAAACCTACCGTTTGTAGACAAACAGATTTCCCCCCTGCATTGGGACCCGAAATTAAAATAATTCGTTTTTCATCTGTAATCTCTAAACTCAATGGAATTACTTTTCTACCTTCGTTTTGCAAAGTCAAAAACAATAAGGGATGGCTTGCTTTTGTCCATTCTAAAACAGAAGTTTTCTCCATTTTAGGCAACAAGGCTTTCACCTGAATCGCAAATAAAGCTTTTGCTCTAATAAAATCGATTTTAGCTAAAAATTCGTAAGCTAAAAATAGATCATCAATATACGGACGAAGCTGAACGGTAAATTCCTGCAGAATTTTTATCATCTCGCGACGCTCGGCATACTCCAACTCACGAATCTCATTGTTGGTTTCAACAATTTCAGCAGGCTCAATATAACTGGTCTTTCCTGTAGCCGATTCGTCATGTACAATCCCTTTTATCTTACGTTTGTAAGCTGAAGGAACAGGAATTACAACACGTCCATCACGAACCGAAAGAGACACATCTTGATCAACAAAACCCTCTTTCTGAGCATTACGAAGCATGGCCTGCATACGTTTTGAAATACTTGATTGCTTTTGAATCAGACTACTTCGAATATGCTGAAGTTCAGGCGAAGCATTATCCTTCATTCTTCCATTCTTGGTAATGATTCCATCAATACGTTGGAAAATATATGGATACATTTTCACATTTCCTGTCAACTTTCTTAGGTAAGGATATTGATCTTCCTCTTTGTTCTGAAAAAAACGAAGAATAGCAGAAATCGACTCTAAAGAACGTTTCAAGTTATACAACTCTTCTAGTTCTAAATAGGTTCCATCAATACGAATCTTTTCTAAACTATGTCTTACATCGATAAAATAACCCAAAGGAAAATTTTCTTCCTCCAAACAGATGCTCTTAAATTCATTGGTTTCATTCACCAATCGTTGAACTATTTTAAAAGAGTTTGAAAAACGAATTTCATCAACCAAATCTCTCCCCAGTGAACTTAAACAATGTTTTTTAACAATCTCTCTTACTTTATCGAAACGAAGCTTTGCTTCAAAATTATCAGGATATATCACGCGCAATTACTTGTCTTATATTTATTCTGCTGCAAAAATAAAAAAAGAGAAAGGAATAATTGCAATTACAATATTCCTTTCTCCGATTTATTCTTATGTCTTACCGATTTTTAGGCAATTCTTCTTTTAAAAACGATAAGCAATTGATAATCTTACATTACTACTTGAAAGGTTAAATTCTTTGCGCTCTATTTTATTACTTTCAGTAACAACTACATTTTGTCCAGAAACATTCTTAACATTATGTGTTTCAACCTCTTTCTTACCCCAACTCCATCTTGGTAAAGCTTCAACTCCAAAAACAAACTTATTTTTAAGAACATAATTCATTCCCAACACAAACTGTAATCCTCTATTTCTATTTGTAATTTCGTCGGTATAAACTTTCGTTTTTGGATCATAACCTGTGTACTTATTAGATACTGTTAATTCATTATCAACCTCATTTTTAACACGTTTATAAAACCAATCTAATCCAAAACGAAATTCAAAATCTTCGGAAATTTTTGATCTAAATTCTCTACCAAAACTAAAATCAAAACCTGAAGTTTTATTATCTAATTTAAAATCAACTCCATCGCTTTCACTTTTTGATTTAGAGATTGATAATAAATTAAATCTCCACATGGCTTTTTGATTACCAAACTTGTACGTCAATCCAAATTCGTCTAGATTATGAAACGTAATACCAGCTTCTTTTTGTCTAACTTTTTCTTGTGCAAATAAATTTAAACTTAAAATTAAAGCTAAACTTAAAATTAGTGTTTTTTTCATTTTGATTTGAGTTATTTAAACTTGCCTACTCTTAAAGATTTTCGGCTTTCTCTGAAATAATTATTTTTTATTTTTTAAATGCATATCTAACCATCGATCTTGTTCCCATAATAAATGCAGAATATTTTCTTTGGCTCTATATCCATGACTTTCTTTTGGCAACATTACCAAGCGAACTGTTGCTCCTAGGCCTTTCAAAGCATTAAAATACCTTTCACTTTGCATTGGGTAAGTTCCCGAGTTATTATCTGCATCGCCATGAATCAAAAGTAAAGCGTGCTTCATTTTCTCGGCGTGCATAAAAGGCGACATATTATAATATACCTGAGGAGCCTCCCAGTAATTTCTTTCTTCACTTTGAAATCCAAATGGTGTTAATGTTCTATTATAGGCACCACTTCTTGCAATACCTGCTGCAAATAAATCTGAATGAGTCAATAAGTTTGCAACCATAAAAGCTCCATAACTATGTCCTCCACAAGCAACTTTACTTCTGTCGATATAACCTAATTTATCGACTGCATCAATTGCTGCTTTTGCATTAGCTACCAACTGCGTTCTAAATGTATCATTAGGTTCTTCATCACCTTCACCAATAATTGGGAAAGAAGCATCATCTAAAACCGCATAACCTTTAGCTGCCCATAAAATTGGAGAACCCCAATATAAATAGGTAAACTCGTTTGAATTTAAAGTGCTTTGTCCTGCACTAGCTTTATCTTTATATTCTGTTGGATATGCCCATAAAATTAAAGGTACTTTTTCCTTTTTCTCCTTGTCATACCCTAATGGCAAATACAATGTTCCCGATAGTTCTACACCATCCTCACGCTTGTATTTGATAACTTCTTTATGGACTCCTTCAAAACTTTTAAATGGATTTTTGAAAAAAGTTAACTGCTCTAATTTCTTATTTCCTAGATTGCGGAAATAATAATTTGGATAATCTGATTTTGATTCAATACGAACTAACAACTGATTTTTCTTTACATCGTAACTTCTTAAATCTTCAATTCGATCAGTATATTTCGATTGATAAATTCTAGTTTTTTTCTGACTTTTGATATTAAAGCGATCTAAAAATGGGAACTGTCCTTCTTTTGTAAATCCATCTCCTAATAAAAATGCGTTATTACCTTTTAAAGCAATTACATATTTACCATATTGATTTTTCTTTTTTACAAAATTTCCTGGATCACTATATCGATCTTGATAGTTTCTTTCAGTAATTAATACTGGCTTTTCATTTGGATTCGATGGATCAAACATACAAGCTCTTACTTTTCGAGTATTCCACCAATAATCCCAAGAGATAGCAAGATTTTCTTTAGCCCACTCAATTCCTCCAAATCGATTTTTCACTTTTAAAATACTTTTTCCTTCGCCTTTAAAAGGAGCATCTAACTGAAAAATTTCATCGCGATATTCTTTTTTCACCTGAGGATCTCCTTCATCTAATGCACTTACATATATTAATGAAGATGGTAAATCTGCTCTCCACGAAATACTTCTTCTCCCTTTTCGAACAGCCATAAAACCTTTCGGTAAATCCTCAACCAAAGGAACTTTTACTATTTCTTCAACTCTTTTAGCATCTTTAGTATAAGCAACTGTTGACGAAGGAAAACGATAATAAGGAACTAGATATGAGAATGGTTTCTCAACTTTTGATACCAACACATAATTTCCATCAGGAGAGAAATTAATACTACGATACATTGCTTCACCAAGCCATTTTTGAGTTGATCCATCCAGATTAATTTTTATCAACTCTGAAGTCGCTAATTGTTCAAAGTTAAACTCATCATTCTTGTTTTTTAATAAATCTTGATAGGTTCTATTTTGAGCTTTTTTACCAATATTTTCTGAAACTGTTGGTCCTGTTGGAATAGATGATTTTGTATCAATTAACGGTTTTCTATTGCTTGCTAGCGCTTTTACCAATACCGATTTACTATCTTTAAACCAATTAATAACTCCTCGTAAATTTGCATTCAGCTTGATATTTGATAACTTACGAACTTCAATATTTTCCAAATCTAAAACCCATAGTTCGATGCCCTTATCTGTAGTATGAGTCATCGCCAAAAGTTTCTGATTAGGAGAAAAACTAAAATTGCTTAGTCGTGGATTCTCTGGCAAACCTTTTACTTGAATTGCTTTTGAATCTTTAGATTGTAATTTTCTAATTTTTAAATTATTAATATATTCTTCTCTACTACTGATATTTGTTACAGGATCAATTCTCAATCCACCTAAACGCATTTCGGTTTTTGATAAATCCTTAAGAGTCTTAAAATTACTTCTATACAGTAAAATCATATTCTCTTTACTATCATCGATATAAACAGATGGAGCTCTTTCTACATCAACTAAATCTAAAATTTCTTTGGGAGGTTTTTGAAAGTCTAAATTGTTTTGCGCACTTAACTTAAATGCAAAAAATAATACTACTAAAAACAGTATTCTTTTCATGTTTTTTGGGTTTAGTTTATATTTTGTTTTAAAATAACATCTCAAATTAAAACCTAATTCCTCTTCACTAAACCAACTCTCTAATAGGCAGAATAAAAGTAACCAACTAAAAAAAATATTAATATTTTTTTCGATTAACAATCATTTTTTCAAGATAAACTATACATATAGTTGTTTAACCAAATCAATATATTATCTCGAATAAAGTTTTAACAAAATATATGCCACAAT
>JAOARS010000387.1 GCA_025210415.1 Marinifilum sp.
CGATTGTATAATGAAATGAGCCTTATTTTCGTTTCACTCGAAAGGCTCAACCATTATTACATCGGCATTATACCAAATAATCAATATAGCTCACTTCATTTTTAAAATGGTATAATTTGTATCTTCGAGGTGTGATTTGTTAATAGGTTATTTTTGAGTGTTTTACAAATAAAACTTATTTGTTTTTGAATTTCTTTTGTGATAATTGCCCCTGTTTAATTGATTGATATCCTGTATTGTGGCATGAATTCTTGTTTAAGAATGATTAACATGCAAGTTTACAGGAGTAAAAGCTCTTAAATTACTCAAAAAACAACCAAACACTTTTTAACAATTGCCGTATAGATGTTATATTTAGCGCAAAATTAGACCATTTGAACGCATAAAAACCTGAATATACACTAAGAATAAACTATTGACGAAACATTTCTACATAAAACTTTCTTTACTGCTAATTACTTTTCTTTTGTGCATGCTTGGAATGTCATATGCACAAGAGATTACTTTGGCTGAATATCAGTTTGCTTCAAATGGAGATTTAGATCCTGAGGTCGGAGCTGTTGGTTCCCCAAGTCTTAGTATAAGTAATAATGTGAGTTTTTCCGGCACTTATGGAAACCCTTTTTCTTCTCTTTATACAAATAGAGATAACCGCAGGGTTACTATTAGTATGTCTACTGTTGGATATGAAAATATAAAAGTTGAATGGGATGGAGGTTTTTGGTTTGGTAATTCGAATGGAACACATCAATGGCAGCTTTCAGCTAATAATGGCAGTGGATATGGTGGAGTTTTATACACCCAAAATTGTCAGGAGGATCAATGGGATCAAATTTCGTACTCGTTAGATAATAGCTTTGACAACAATTCAACCATTAATATTAGGTTGACATCAAATGTAAGTAATGATAGGTATGTTTATTTAGATAATTTCAGAATAAAGGGAACTCCAATAGTTGGTTATTGCCCATCATCTGGAAATACAAATTTTAATACTGCAATTACCTTGGTGGAGTTTAATACCATTAATAATAATGTTACCGCAAAAACTTCCGGATATCAAGATTATACATCTCAATCTACTGATGTAATGGTTGGTAGAAGTCATAATATCACAGTAAATTTAAATACGGATGGCGATTATTGGGTATATTCTATGGTATGGATTGACTGGAATCAGGATATGGATTTTGATGATTCCGGAGAAGCATTTGACTTAGGCTCAGTAAGAAATGTAAGCAATGGAGCAACGAGCAATTCACCATACTCAATTTCAGTTCCAGCTTCGGCTGCCCTTGGTGCAACCAGAATGAGAGTTGCTGCCAGATATGATGCCTATCCAAATGCTTGTGGGCAGGGTTTTGACGGAGAAGTAGAAGATTATACCATAAATGTTATATCTGGTTCGGTGCCAACAATAGCTTCTTTTACTCCTGGCAATGCCTGTTCCAATTCAAATCAGGTAGTAACAATCACAGGAACTAATTTTACCAATGCAACAGCTGTTAATTTTAATGGAGTTGCAGCAAGTTACACTATAAGTAACGATAATCAAATCGTAGCAACTCTACCTGCCTTAGCTACTTCGGGAGCTATAAGTGTTACAAATAATGATGGTACAGGAACCAGCACGCAATCATTTACAGTAAATCCTTTGCCTGCAGCAGCTGGTAATATAACCGGTACTGATGTCGTTCTTCCGGGAGATACAAAATCGTACCTATGTGCTGCTATTGCCAATGCTACAAGTTATGAATGGACGATAAGTGGAGATGGCGCAAGCATTACCAATAATGGAACTCAAGCTGATATTACTTTTGCAGCGAATGCCAGTGCCGGGAACAGAACCTTAACTGTAAAAGGAGTAAATTCATGTGGTGATGGACCGATATCTTCAGTGTATAATATATATGTTCGACCTACCTATGCATGCCAAACAACCATTGTTAACTGGGATTTTGATGAACCTGATTTGGGAGGAGCCGATTGGAGAGGATATACTACTGTAAATGGCTGGCAATCTAGCTTGAATAATATTGAAATATGGAAAAGTGGGTTTATGGGAGTTACAACACCTGATGGAGGGCAGTTTTGTGAATTGAATTCAACCGGAGCAAATGAAATGTGGCAGAATGTAGCAACCATTCCTGGTTCAAGAATGAGATGGGCTATTGCATATAGATATAGAAATAATAACTCCGAATCAGTCAGATTGAAAATAGGTGCTGTTGGAGCCACGGTAAACATTGCAGATATTTCCAATAATACTAGTGGATGGACTACTCATTCGGGATACTACACAGTTCCTGTTGGGCAAACTACAACGCAGTTTAGGCTTGAATCGTTGTCTCCATCGGGTAGTTCGGGAAACCTAATTGATAACATACAGTTCTATTCCATAGAACAAGATGTTGAAAAGCCAACTTTCGATGCACCTTTGGATGCAGATGGAGATGGTTTTATTGTATCAACATGTGAAACGTCAAATTTAGTTGTGAATAATATTGGGCTAACAAATCTTGCTGACAATTGTACATCGGTTAATGATTTGATAGTTGAATATGAAATTACCAAAGAGGATGGAACAGTGTTGGTTAACTACGGAGATGATCCTCCGGGAATGGCTACGGTTAGCGATGCAAGTGGGTATAGTTTTCCATTGGGAATAAATACAGTAACCTATAGAGTGACTGATCTTGCAGGAAATTCGGAAAATAGCATTATTAAAATTGCCATTAACCAAATTCCTGCTCCTGTTGGAATATATCACGATTAATGTCGTATTAAGTATATATAAGCTATGTAATTGCGTGAAATTGGTATTGTAGATAATAAGAAACAGGATTTTTTTAAAAAAATAACTAAAATGAATTTGATCAATTAAAAGCTTTTAATGTTTGATAAAATCACAATATTTTTAGATTAAATTCTTTAAAGATGAGATGTATATTCAGTTTAAAATATAAAAATACTAAGTATATTTGCATTTATTATAAAAAAACTAAACACTTTTTAACAATTGCCGTATAGATGTTTAAGAATCAGGAAAGTTAAATATAATTAAACCGATTCGAGAGTGGATTTTACCCTAAAATATAGATATTGACGAAACATTTCTACATAAAAATTATCATTCTGTTTTTACTTACCCTCTGGCTTAAAGTAGATCTTTACGCCCAAACAAACCTGTCTCCAAATGAGAGTGTTTGCGAAGGTGAACTAAGAACTTATCGTGTAGAGGGTAATTCAGGATCAACCATATTTTGGACTGTAACAGGGGGAGTGATTGTAAATGATGGTGTCGATCAGGGAACATCATTTAATGAACTAACTGTAGCTGCTGGAGCAAAATTTGAAAGTATTATTCAAATTCGTTGGGGAAGTGCTGGAAATTATCAAGTTACAGCAAGGGAAGAAACGCCTGCATCTTGTGTTTCCGGTGATTTGATCTTAAATGTTACAGTTAATGCTTTGCCCGATCTTTCATCTTTGGATTTTACTGTTTCTTCGCCAGTTTGTTATAATACAGCACCTGTACTTACTGTTACAGGCTTAAATGCCAATACAGCTTATACAATTGGTTACAATGATAATGGAACTTCCAGATCTGAAACGATAACTACTGATGGTTCAGGATCAGCAGTATTAACAACAAATGCGATTACAAGTAATGCCAATTATAATATTGAAAGTGTCGCATTTAATAATGGTTCAACAAATTGTGAAGCAGATCCGGCTCCTTCTCTTTCTAATAAAACTGCAATTATAGACAATATAGCTCCAACGGCAAGTAATCCTGCCGACATCACTGTTCAGTGTAGTAGTGACATTCCTTTACCTGATGTGAATGTAGTAACTGACGAAGCCGATAACTGTGGTGTGCCAACAGTTGCTTTTATTGCAGATGTTTCCTCTACAAACGAATTGGCAGATTTTTCAGGACAAAATAATCTTGTAACCAATAATGGTGCCGTTTGGGTTGAGGATGGAAGGTTTGCAGGCGATGGTGCTTATCAATTTGCTGATAATTATTTAATGCTTGATGAAAAAATTACGCTAAACGGAGATTTTACTGTCTCATTTTGGGAAAAACTTTCTTCTGGAATTGGCAATGATGATGTAGTTTTTGGCGATTTATCTGTTAATAGCTTAAATCATTATGATGGAAAAATTCGCATTTATGCTAATGGAGCAAATCGTATTATAGCATCGGGAAATACGCCTGAAGATATCTGGATTCATTATGCTATTGTTAGAAATGGGATATCACTTAAAATATATCAAAACGGAGTTCTTGCCGACCAAAATAATAATGGCTCGGGTTGGGATTTTTCTTTCGATTATATAGGTAGAGGCCCGGTGCCGGCAAATTTTATAGATGGATCTCTTGATGAATTAAGAGTTTACAATAGTGCTTTAACTGCTGGTGAAATATCAGATGTTTTTAATGAAAACAATCCGAGAACTAGTAACCTGTTATTGTACATGCCTTTTAACCGCGATAATTGTCCGGAAACAATTATTCGCTCCTATTCGGTTACAGATGCTGCTGGTAATTCGACAAATGTAACGCAAAAAATTATTGTTGATGATACCGAACTTCCTGTACTGGTAAACAAACCAGCAGATTTGACAGTAGAGTGTATTGTCCCTCCGGTTTATAACAATTACAGTGATTTTGTTAATGCAGGAGGATTGGTGACTGATAATTGTGGCTTGAATACTGTTAGTTTTGCTTTTGTACAAGATGTTTCTGATGGTAAGAGCAATCCGGAAACCATTACCAGATCTTACCAGATATCAGATAATTGTGGTAACGTTCAAACTTTAGAGCAAAAAATTATTTTGCATGATCTTACCAATCCAACAATAAGTTGTTCTGGAAATCAAAATGAAAATCTTACTGCTGCATGTAATTTTACATTGCCTGATTACACAGGTTTGGCAACAGTGAGTGACAATTGTGATGCTTCGCCTGTTGTTACGCAAAGTCCGGTGGCGGGAACAATAATTACAGCTAATACAACAATTACTTTAACAGTTACCGATGCAAGCGGAAATTCAAATAATTGTACATTCGATGTGATACTTTCAGATGCCATTGCACCTGTTTTAAATGATTTATCAGA
>JAOARS010000388.1 GCA_025210415.1 Marinifilum sp.
GTATTCAAATGCACAAATTCGACCTGCTGTAATTAAAAACGATGACTTTAGCCCAATGAAGTAATACTATCTCTTACCCAGAGGTGTATTTTTCTTCCTGCAGCCTGCAGGAGCAAAAATACACTCCTGAAAATCCTTCCTGCAAGCTGCAGGAAAGAAAATACAGTATGTAAAAAGCTTGCTGCAACCTGCAGGAAGAAAAATACACCATGTAAAAGTTTTCCTGCAGCCTGCAGCAACAATTTGGCACATAAAAAAAGCGAGATGAATAAATCACCTCGCTTTCTTTGTGTTTTTACGATTCACTAGTAAAACTTATATCTTTTATCAACCACATTGGCATTTTCTTTTAATGCCTGGAATGCTTGATAGTTTGTACGATATTGATACCCTTGCTCTAATCTTGCTTTGAAAGCTTCAACTGTTGCATCGGTAACTTCGTCAGTAGTTTCATTGGTAACCAATACCATGTAAACACCTTGATTGCCTTCAATTGGAGTAGAAATTTTTCCTTTTTCAAGAAGAGCAGCAGTACTGATTACATTTGGTTCAATACCAGCACCTGGAATCTGGAACGAAGAGAAGCTAACACCAGTAGCATTCTTCACCTCAAGATTTTCTTTTTGAGCTACAGATAAAAGGCTCTGTGCTCCTTGACTATTTTTAGAAAAATCAGCTATCATTTGCTCAGCTTTTTTCTCTTTTCTAATCTCACGTCTAATAGTAGAAGCGACATCATTAATGTTCGAGAATCCTTCTTCCTTAATATCTGAAAGAACTGCAACAACAAATTTCTCACCAAACTCGAATACTGCCGACTGATCGCTATTCATTAAAACAGTTTCCATATCATCAGTTTGATATGCTGCTCTAACCAATTCTCTTGAATTTTCAAGGCCAGGAATGTTTTTGGTATCTCTTTTTAGATTGGCAGTTCTTCTTTGTAAATTCTGCTCCGATACAGTCTTTAAAAAAGCCTCTTTGCTTAGGTTATTGCCAGCAAATGTTCTTGCTTTTGCATATGCAGCCTGAATGGTCTTGTTGCTTGCTTCAACTTTACGATCGACAATTGCAAGTTGTACTTTTTTAACAGCTTTACCTTTGTTGGTTACTTGTAGAACGTGAGCTCCGAATTGAGTTAAAACAACTTTAATTTCGTTTTTCTTAGAATCGAAAGCTGCTTCGCTAAACGGAAGTACCATTTTACCTTGAGTAAACCATCCAAGATCGCCACCGTTAACGGCTGATCCTTGGTCATCAGAATTGGCTTTTGCTAAATCATCGAAACGAGCTCCTTTGTCAAGCAATGCTTTTAAGCTATCTGCTTTAGCTTGTGCAGATGCATAATCACCGTTTACCGGACGAATTAAAATGTGACGAGCCTTTACAGAGTCAGGAAGCATTTTTACTTCGTTGATTTTAGCCAATTTGTATGAATCACCTTCTGAGTATACATCAGTAACATCACCTTTGTTTCCAGAGAAAGCAAATTCAGCCAATTCAGCATTTGTGATTTCTTCTTTTTTCGAGTAGAAAGGATTGAAATCTGTATCAGCATTTAATTCTACAAACTGAACATTATTGGTTTCAGCAGCAAAATCAGCTTTAAGATCAGCAACCATGTTTTCTGTTGCTTTGTAATCTTCAGTTGAAGGCTCAATCAAGAAAGGAACGTAATCAATTCTTCTTGATTCAGTTTGTTTGAATAAATCTTTGTGTTCGTTGTAGTACTCTTTAATTTCAGAATCGCTTACAGTAATTGTACTATCTGGAATCAAATTGTAATTTTTAACGATATAATTGATATCAACTTTTTTGCTTCCTTTTGTAGCAAGATCTTTAACCATTGCATTTGGCATATACAAACCTTTTTGAATTAAAGAGTTGTATTTGATTAAAGTTCTTTGAGTAGTCATTGCATTTTCGATGTTCAACCAATAATTCTTCTGTGGAGTTCCTTTAGGAGCGTTAATTAACTGCTGAAGAGTTGCAACTACTTGCTCTTTGTTAAAAGTTCCGTCAGGACCTTGAAACATTTGACGAATTGTAGGATCGATATTTCTCCCCTGAACCATGTCGAATAATTCATCAGAAGTTACTGAAATTCCTAATTCATCATATTCAACATTCATTACCATTTCCTGAACCATTTGTTGCCAGGTCTGCTCTCTTAATCTATCCATTTGTTCTGATGGAATAGAAGATTGCTGCGACATCATTTTTGCAACTTCAATATTATGGTTGAATCGATTCTGAAAATCACGAATATTTACTGATTCACCTGCAATTTCTGCCATTTCATTTCGTGAATTCGTCAATAAGGAACCACCCGATTTTAGAGCGTCACCAGCAATAAATGCAAACAAAGCTCCCCCAATGATGATCCCAATAAACACACCACGGTTTCTTATTTTCTGTAATGTTGCCATCGAAAAAGATTTAAATATTTCTTAATTAGGCTACGAATATACAAAAAAATGGGAAATGATTGCTTTTTATGACGATCAGTTTGGTGTCTTTTATAGTAAAGTAAAAATTACTTGATGAAAGTATGAAAAATGATGCCTCAATAAGGAAGAATCGATACAATACAACATATTTGTATTGGCATCTGATTTTTGAATTACAGAGTGTGTAATGTTCAGCAAATGAGGAGAGAGAAATCAATCGATGATTGTAAGTTTTATTTTTTCAACACGAGTATTGCTAACTTCTACAATTTTAAAATTGAAGTTCTCAATTCTGATGGTTTCGTTATATTTGGGAATACTTTCGTGATTAAATAGAATGAATCCATTCAAGGTTTCGAAATCTTCTGATTCGGGAAAGTTTAAATCGTATTTGTCGTTCAGGTAATCAATTTCTAATCTACCTGAGAATACGTATTCATTTTCGGAGATCATCTCTTCTTCCAAATCAATGTTGTCATGCTCATCTTCAATCTCACCAAAAATTTCTTCCATGATGTCCTCAATGGTTACCATTCCGGCAGTACCACCAAATTCATCAACAACAACAGCAATGCTTTTTTGTTCCTTGGTAAATAGGTTTAGCAATTTGTGTGCAGCCATTGTTTCGGGAACAAAAATAATTCGGCTCAAAGCAGATTTTATGCTTTGTGGTTTTTTAAAAATCACTGAAGAATGCACATATCCAATAATGTTATCGATTGATTCCTTGTAAATCAAAATTCGAGAGTAACCAGTTTCTATAAATCGCTGGGTTAAATCTTCTAATTCTCCATTCAATTCCATGGCTTCAATCTCATTTCGTGGTACAATGCACTCACGAAGTTTTACTTTCGAAAAATCAAGTGCATTTCGAAAAATCTTAATGTCGTGCAGTTCATCCTCAGCTATTGCTTGTGTGTCTTGCCCTTCTTGTACCAAATGATCCAGATCAACTTTACTGAATGCCTGCGTTTCTTCATCTTCGGTAATTTGGGTATTAAACAATCTGTGAATAATGTTCTTCGAAAGCATCATGGTTATAATGGTAACCGGATAAAAAACAATATAGAAGAACATTACTGGCAGGGCGAAAAAATTCAATGCAAAATTAGGATTCAGCCTGAATAATGTTTTTGGAATAAACTCAGCCGTAACTAAAATTAGAATGGTTGATATTATGGTTTGAATGGTTAAGACAAGAGATTCTGAATCAACCCAAAGTTCAATTGATGGTTCCAGTATTTTAGCCATAACGATACCATAAACAACAAGAGCAATGTTGTTGCCAACCAACATTGTACTGATATAATGGCCCGGATATCTGGAAAAAATAGATATAATTCTCGATGAAACTGTGTTTTTATTTCGATCCAATTCCATGCGTAACTTATTGGCAGCAATAAAAGCAATTTCCATGCCTGAGAAAAAGGCGGAAAGGGCAAGCATGGCAAAAATGATGATCAGATCATTCATTTACTTTTGGGATTGATTTTTTTCTCGGGTTCGTCTAAGATATCTACGCGAAGTATACATTAAAGCAGCTAAAATGGCGATAATGTATAATAAAATGTTTTCGGTAAAATTGGTTTCCATTGTTCTGTACACAGCTAACGATGCACTACCAATCATTACAATCAGCCAAACAATTTCTAATACAAACGGAAGTTTTTGATTCACTTTATTTAGGTTTTGTATGCAAGATAATAAGCTTTATCGATTATTGCTCAGTTTTATCTTCTAAATATACCTCGCCTGTAACTTTTTTCATTCTGATTTCATTCATCTCTTCATCAGATCTAAAGCTGGAACCTTCCAATACCTGCCCATCAGCAGTAATGATTCTTGTGTATTGATCTGAATAAATTAATTTCTTTTTCTGATCCCAAAACATCAATTCGGTATTCACTGTTTTTCCATCATCGCTTGTAGCAACTACATCATTTCTTAATTCCCAAAGTTCATCTTTTTGATAGTGTTTTGCATAGTTGGCTTTAATTTCCCATGCTACGCTTTCATCAGTATCATAAGATATAATTTTACCGCCTTTTGGGAATTCTTGTAGTTTACCTTCCTCTTCAGAATCTGTTTCAACAAACTCAATGGCAAAAGCACGATATTGAATTTTGGTTGAATCAGTAAAAATAAATTCAACTTCTTTTCCCTGCTGAACAGGCAAATTCTGGTTGGTTGTAAGATTCTGCACTTCTTTCATGCTGTTCTCACAAGACAAAAGCATCGTAATCCCCGAAAGGATTACAATGCTTTTGATAATATTGTATTTACTTTTTGCCGTACTATTCATTAAGTCTGGCCTTTGTAGTTTCGTTAATCCAATCGCCTACTTTAATAATATCTCCATCCTTAATACCTTCGAAGAAAGCATTTTCTTTATTAGGGAAATATTTAGACCAAGTAGCAATTTGCTTGTTGGCTTCTTCAGCACATTCAGGATCAATAGCTTTAGCTTTCTTGAATTTATCAACAGCTACCCAGTACACGTATTGGTGCTCGATAGGTTTAGAACCATATTTTTTGCTGTAAGCAGCATAAGCTTTACCAATTAGCAAGTATGGCTGCCCCCAACCTGATCTTAAGTTAGCAGCTTTTAAAGCGTGCTTTTTAACAGCAGGATAGTTGTTGTTGAAGAAATGAATGTTAGCAAGTTTAAAGTGTAAATCAGCTTTAACATCTGCATCTTCTTCCAATTCAATAGCTTGTTCTAAATATCCTTTACTCTTACCAAACTCTTTTTTCTTGATAAACATTTTGGCCAAGTTATGAGCTGCATCGGCATTAGGCTCTAACTCGTATTTTCTTTCAGCAACCATTGCATATAATGCGCCATCTTCACACTCCTGACGGTTCAGCATACGAAGAATTTTGTTAATCAAAACGATATCGTCTTTGTTTGCTTCAAATTTAGGAGTAAAGATATTGCTTAAGGTTTCGCAATCAGCAACACCAGCTTTAAAGAAAATTCTCTCAACATTTAAACGAGCATTTTCGATATTTTCTTTTTTCTTTTCATTGGTTTCAGCTTCTTTTTGTTTTGCAGCCATATCCATAAAAAGAAGATAGTTATCGATTACTTCTTCCGGCTCAATTTCGCCAGCCTTTACAAGTACACCCGAAGCTTCCATAGTAGAGTTAATTACTTTGGCTTCAGACTTTAATTGTCTCATTTCGATAGATTTCTTCAAAATGCTATAAGCCTCTTTTACCGAAGGGATGTGCTTTTTCTTATAGTTGAAAAGGTCACTACCTTTTCGTCCAAGAATCCATCCTTCAGGATATTTACGGTCTTTTCCAAAATATTTAATGCGCTGATCGTAAACCATCATCAGAGTATCAACATATTTAGGATTTTTTGTTTTGTAAAGCATACCACGCATAATTGATACACCCTTAATGTAAGTTGTTTTTTGAAATGCAGGAGCATTATTATAAACGTATCTCCAACCTGGAAGAGCTTCTTCATAATTTTTTTGCTTCACCATTTCAACGTATAGCGAGGCGTTCAATACAGTCTGAGCACTATCCAATCCATATTTTGATTCCAAAGTCTGTGCCTTAACGGTAAACATACTTGAAAGCAAAAGAACCACAGTTACGATTGTAAATCTTGTCTTCATGTTACTTATTTTTTATAATCAAGTTATTTGTTGCAAAACTATAAAAAATGATATTTAGGATATCCGAAAAATTGTCATATCTATTAAGTCAAAATAAATATAACGAAAGTTTTAGTTTTGTCGGAACTAAAACTGCAAAACTCATACCAAAAATTCAGTATAAGTTTTGAATTCGTTCTAAATAACCATTTTAAAGCTCAAAAATTTGCTTCATGCAAAACTATAAATAAATTGGAAATCAACAAAAACTTTGTTAGTTATTAGAGTTTTTCAATAGATTAAATTCGAGTATGTGATTTAAGCCAAAAGCTAATATTCCTGGTTCCCAATCTGTGTTGCTCACAATATTTTTGTGTAAAAACGGAGCATCACCTCCTGTAATTACAACTTTTAATTCAGGGTATTTATCGTTTAGCCGATTAATGTATGAATCTACTTCGAAAACAATTCCGTTTTGAACCCCACCTGTAATCGCTTGATTGGTATTTTTGCCAATTAATTGGTAATCTTCGCTTACCGAAAGAAGAGGAAGTTTTTTCGTGAAATGATTTAAAGCCTTGTAACGCATGCTTAAGCCTGGGGAAATGCATCCTCCTATGTACTGATTGTTCTTGTTTACAAAATCGAAGGTGATTGCAGTTCCGGCATCAATTACCAAAATGTTTTGATTGGGATTTTTGGCAATGGCACCTATACAGGCAGCTAACCTGTCATATCCTAAAGTGTTTTTAGATTCATAAAGATTTTCAATTGGAACCGAAAGGTTCGAATCAAAAAAGAAAACATGTTTAAGCTTTGATTCAAGCAATTTAATGAGCGTGCCAGGATATTCTCTAACAGATGAAATAATTGCTTTGTCAATGTTTTTATGCTCGGCAAGAATTTCCCGTGCAAATTCAGTATCAACTTGATCGGAAGTTTTTGAACTCATGAATTTTTGGCCAAAAAAAAGACTGGCTTTTATTTTGGTATTCCCTATATCAATAATAAGATTCAATGGAAGAATGATTGATTTGTAAATTATTATAAATAGCTTGTAAAATCGCTTAAAATTAGTAAACTTTAGGCACATTAAATGAAGTGCTCCTTAGGTTTTTTTACTCATAACCGAAGATGAAATATGCTTCGATTAAAATATAAGAGGGAATAACCCATGCTCTTGGTATTAAAATTTTATTAGTATCGATCAAATTTTCAATTACTGCTTAATGAAGAAAAAGATTTTAATCGTTGAGGACGATAACTTAATTTCGACAATATTCAGAATGTTCTTAAAGGAATTAGGTTATGATTTGTTAGGAATAGTTGAGGATGGTAAAGAGGCCATTCGATTGTGTGAAAAATTAAATCCTGATATTGTCTTGATGGATGTACATTTAGGAGGTGATTTGGACGGTATTCAAACAACTGAACTGATAAAATCTAAATTTGATATTCCTGTTATTTTTCTTTCCAGTGATACAGAGGAAACAACAATTCAGCGTGTAATCAATACTCATTCATATGGCTATTTGGTTAAGCCAATTGATAAAAAGGAACTTGGTATTTCGATTGAATTGGCATTTTACAAGCATCAGTTCGATTTAGATCAAAAAATGCGGGAAAAGCGATTTCGAAATTTTATTACAGATTCGCCAGAGGCAATTTTGGTCGTGAACGAAGCCGGAGCAATTGAATATTTAAATTGTTTGGGTTTAAAGCTATTCAGAACTGCATATATTGAAGATTTAATGGGACTTCCGCTTCTTTCATTTGTTGGAGAAGATTATCAATCTGAGTTTAGAGAGAAGTTCGATTGTGCGGTTCAAATGGGGCAAGGAATTGAGTATACGCATTTAAAATTTAAAACCATACATGGCGATCAGTTTGATGTTGGTTTAACAGCAGCACATATTGAATTTAATGGCAAGAATAATTTACAATTGATTATTCGGGATGTTACTCAAGAATATGCATATAGAGAAATGTTGGCTGAAAAAGCTGATATTATCAATCATTTTCATGATGGCGTGGTGACATTCGATTTGAATGGAATGGTAAAATCATGGAACAAGGGATGTGAAAGGATATTTGGTAAAAAAGAAAGTGAAATGATTGGTAAGCCTTATAGTGATTTGTCATTATCGGGTAAAGAAAAATCATTTGCTGAAGATATTTTAATGCCTACCGAAAAGGAAAGCAATTATGAGGTTGAATTGTTGTTTGACATTGAAGGAAAAGAAGCCTATCTGAAGATTTATTCGTCGATGCTTCGTAGCGAAAAAGGGGTTGATACAGGAATTGTGTGCTATGTTAGAGATGTAACAATTCGAAAGAAAAGCCAGTTAATGCTCGAAGAAAGTGAACAAAGAAACAGGGATTTAATTAATGCTATTCCTGATTTGATTTTTGTAGTAAATAAAGAAGGAATTTTTGAGGATTATAAAATGGATGATGATTCTTTCTTGGCACTTTCAAAAGATGAAATTATAGGATCGCATTTGAATAAGGTATTTGCAGGAGAAGCATTACAGGAAGTCAAAGAAAAAATAAATAAGGTTTTGAGTGTTGGTTTTATGGAGAAATTCAAATACGAAATGAAAACTACAAAAGGCGAACATTGGTATGAAGCCAGAATTACCAACCTAGGGAATGATAAGGTTTTGGTTTTGGTGAGAGAAATACACGAAGATTAAATATGCGAATTAAGAGTTAAAAGTACTTAAAGTTGCAAGTGCCTTAAGTTAAATTTGAGAAAATTTCTACTCAAAATCAGTGCAAACTGTGACAATATTTTTAATCGAACTCAGGTTAGTAGTTGCCAATAAAATATTTAAAAGATCGCTGAGTTTTAAACTGAGCGATCTTTTTTTTAATCATTATTCCTGATTTATTTTCTTAAGTATATCGGAAGCAGCAACAATATTATGAACTTTTTCAAAACTAAGGCTCAACCTGTTTTTTGCTTCTTTCATTTTACAAGGAATGGTTTGGGCCTGTAAAAATTGTAATACTTTACTGAATTGTGCCGATTGATAGAATGGAGAACCTTGATCGGAAACGAAATAAAGTACCAACTTGTTACTTTTTAAGATTAGCTTCTCAATTCCCAAATCAAGGGCAATCCACCTTAAACGAACCACATTTAACAATTCAATGCTAGGTTCAGGTAAATCTCCAAACCTGTCCTTTAATTGAGCTTCAAACTTTTCGATTTCTTCTTCAGTCTGAATGTTATCCAGTTCGCGATACAAACGAACTCTCTCCGAAATACTTTCCACATACTCTTCGGGAAACAAAATTTCAAGGTCGGTGTCAATTTGGCAATCGTTAATGAATCGAATTACTTCTTTTTCTTCCTCTTTCTTTTCATCGGCAAATACATCCTTGAATTCGTTTTCTTTCAATTCAAGCATGGCTTCATTCAAAATACGCTGATAAGTTTCATATCCAATATCGGTAATAAATCCACTTTGTTCGCCACCGAGCAGGTTACCTGCTCCACGAATATCCAAATCCTGCATGGCAATGTTAAAACCACTTCCCAATTCCGAGAAATTTTCGATGGCTTGAAGTCGCTGTCTGGCTTCTTGTGTCATCGATTCCATTGGAGGTGTTAACAAATAGCAGAATGCTTTTTTGTTCGATCGGCCAACTCGACCACGAAGTTGATGTAACTCACTCAATCCGAAATTTTGACCATTATTAATAATTATGGTATTTGCATTCGGAATATCCAAGCCCGATTCTATTATGGTTGTTGCAATCAGTACATCGTAATCGCCACGAATAAATTCCAACATGATTTTTTCTAGTTTAGGGCCATCCATTTGTCCGTGAGCTACAACCGTAGAAACTCCGGGAACGGTTCTGTGAATCATGTCCTGAACTTCTTTAATATTTTGAACACGATTATGAATAAAGAAAACCTGTCCGTTTCTTTCTACTTCGTACGAAATGGCTTCTCGAATGATATCTTCGTTAAAATTGTGAACTTCGGTTACAATAGGGTAACGATTTGGTGGTGGTGTATTGATAATCGACAAATCACGAGCACCCATTAAAGAAAACTGCAATGTTCTTGGTATTGGTGTAGCTGTAAGGGTTAAGGTATCTACATTTACCTTCATTTGCTTTAGTTTTTCCTTTACGGATACGCCAAACTTCTGCTCTTCATCAATAATTAATAAGCCAAGATCTTTAAAGTCAATATCTTTTCCAATAATTCGGTGTGTGCCAATCAAAACATCAATTTGTCCGACCTTTAAATCTTTTAAAATTTCTTTTTGATCTTTTGCTTTTCGCATGCGACTGATATAATCAACGCGGCACGGAAAGTTTTTTAATCTATCGCTAAAAGTTTTAAAGTGTTGGAATGCCAGAATGGTTGTTGGCACCAAAATAGCAACCTGTTTGTTATCGGCCACTGCTTTAAAGGCAGCACGAATGGCAATCTCGGTTTTTCCGAAACCAACATCCCCACAAACCAACCTGTCCATTGGGAAAGGCGATTCCATTCCTTCCTTGGTAGCTTTTGTTGCTTTAACCTGGTCCGGCGTATCTTCGTAAATAAAAGAAGCCTCTAATTCTTGTTGCATGTACGAATCAGGACTGAACTGAAAACCTCTTTCTGCTTTTCGTTTGGCATAAAGAGCAATCAGCTCTTTGGCAATATCTTTAACCTTGCTCTTGGTTTTTTCTTTTAGTTTTTGCCATGCACCAGTTCCTAGCTTGTAGATTTTTGGAGCCGAACCATCTTTGCCTTTGTATTTCGAGATTTTGTGTAGCGAATGTAAACTCACAAACAAAATGTCGTTGTCTTTGTATACCAAACGAATTGCTTCCTGATCTTTCCCATTCACATCAATTTTCTGCAATCCGCCAAAACGGCCAATTCCATGATCGGCGTGTACAATATAATCGCCAGGGTGAAGTCGGTTAATTTCTTTTAAGGTAACCGATTCTTTAGCCTTGTGAACTGTTGCATTTTTTAACTTGAATTTATGATAGCGATCGAATATTTGATGGTCGGTAAATACTGAAATTCTAATATCCCTGTCGGAAAAGCCTTCATGCAAAGTTTGATCAACACTTTGGAATTCTACCTGTATTCCTTTGTCATCAAAAATATTTTGAATGCGTTCAATTTGTTTGGCATTATCTGATAAGATGTAATTGCTTTCGGCCTTTGCGTTGTTATTGAGCAAATGTTCTCCTAACAAATCAAAATTTTTGTTGAATGCTGGTTGGGGAGATTGATTGAATTGTATTTCGTTTTCGGTAGGGAAGAAGAATTTCTGTCCAAATTCAATACAAGAATATTCGTTTAATTGATCAATGAAATCAATGCCTTTTATCAGGTAATCTTTTGTTGTTACAGTGTCATCTCCAAGTTCAAGAGTTGGCACTTTCTCTATTGTATTTTCATAGATTGCCTGTATTCTATCGCTAATAAATTGTACATTTTTACACCAAAAAATTGAATTGCCAGGTGCAAAATCCAGAAATGAAATTCGGGAATTTTTTAAAAGGTTCTCCTGTATGTTTGGAATGATATCAACAGTTTCTAATTTTTTAATTGACAACTGGTTTTCAACATCAAACACTCGAATCGATTCTACCTCTTCACCAAAAAAGTCGATTCGATAAGGGTGTTCGTCAGAGAAGGAGAAGATATCAATAATACTGCCACGAATGGAAAACTGACCTGGTTCTACAACAAAATCGGCACGTTCGAATTCATAGTCAACTAATACCTCTTCAACAAATTCTGGTGAAAGTTTCTCTCCAACCTTTACCTTTAATGTATTTTCAGTTAATTGATCTTTGCTAATAACTTTTTCGACAATTGCCTCTGGGAAAGTAACAATAAAAGAATGCTTGTGATCAGAATTTAATCTATTCAAAGTTTCGGCACGAAGAATAATATTTGAATTATCCGTTTTCTCGTATTGTATCGATCTTTTGTATGATGATGGAAAGAAAAGAACTGATTCTTCATTAATCAAACTACAAAGATCGTTGTAAAAGTAAGCAGCTTCCTCTTTGTCATTTAATATGAAAATGTAAGGGTTTGATTGACTTTTTAAAGAAGAAACGACTAGCGGTAATGCAGATCCTATTAATCCACGTAAGTGCAAATGAAAGTTAGAATTGCTTTGAAAGTGTTTTTCAATACTATAACGTGCAGGATGTTCTGCAAATATGTGTGTAAGTTCTTTTAATATCATTTATATCCTAAAAATTATTTAAGCATTGTGCCAATATACATTTGTATACTACAATGCTTGTTCTGAAAGATAATCAGTATGGTAATGAATACCTTAATTTAGCGATTGAGAGGCAAATTTAGAGAAATCTTACGAATATATATAGAGTAGAGAAATGATTACCAAAGCAAATGCATTTAAAATTTTGTAATTACATTCGAAATTAAGGGTTGAAAATTCCTTTTTAGATACTTCAGGTTAATCACATTAAATTGTTTATGTGTTTGAGTCATTCGAGTAATCCGAGTAAAATCCAAAGACTATTTGCGATTTGATAGGCAACATTTCGGTACTATTGTTTCCGAGGTGTAATTTCGTAATCAACTGTTTTTTGAGTGTTTTGTAAATCGATCTAATACAATGACTAAAAACTAACGAACTATTAATAGGATATGATACAATTTATTGATATTTTTGCCGTTCTTTTAACAACCTGAAACGCAACCATTAACATTAAAGTGTATCTGATAAAAAAATTAGAGAAGGATTTATGTTTGGAGTAATTAGTAAAGGCTATTCTTCTGTGGAGAAGAGAGAGAAATACCATTTGTTTTGCTTGAGTTTATTTGTGTTTGGATTACCAATATTCGATAGAGTAGGCTTGAGTTATATAATTGGAATTTGGCTTGCAGGAACAATTTTGCAAAAGAATACTTGGAAACAATTGAAAGAGAATTGGATAAACAGTAAGGCTTATCGGTTATTTTTTGTAATTTCTTTATTTTTTGTATTTGTTCTATTTTTTAGTGTGTTGTATTCCGACAATCAAATTAAAGGATTGCAACGATTTGAGGGGCATTTATCTTTATTGGTTATTCCCATTGGCTTGTTTCTTATAAAATCAATTGCTCAAAAATATTACCGTTACTTTTTGTGGGTATTTGTAGCAGGAAATTTAGTGGCTGGTTTAATTTGTTGGGGAGATTCATTTTATGAATATTTTGCAAGCGGTATTTGGAACCCCTATTATGTGAATTTTTCCAATTTTTTACATCCTTCTTACTTTGCTCTTTATTTGGCTTTTTCGATTTTAATTATATGGGAAGAAAAGCTGAAAAATATATCTTTTAATGAAATAAATTATAAGATATTTCTTTATTGGATATTGGTGTCATTTTTTACACTTACTATTTTATTTCTATCCTCAAAAGCTGGAATTTTTGCCTTTGTAGGAATGATTTTTTTTCTTTTGAGTATCAAATTGCTTGCTACGAAATATTGGGTTCGTAACTCAATTTTGATTTGTTTGCTTTTTGGAGCTACAATTATGGTTTTAAAAAGCAATCACAGAATGCAGAATCTTTCTGAAAGTGTTAGTTTAATTCAAAATGGCGAGTCAAATCAGAAATGGACATCTACCACCTGTCGTTTTCATATTTGGGAATCGGCTTTGGCCAGTTTACATGATAATTATTTTTTTGGGCATGGTATTGGTGATTCGAAAGAAAAACTGATTCAGCAGTACAATGATAATGATTATCAACTTTTGGTTAAAAATAAATTTGATGCCCATAATCAATATTTGGAAATTCTTTTAATATCTGGATTTGGAGGACTTTTTCTAGTGTTGTTAAAAATTGCTTACTCTTTATTTTATGCCTGGAAAGAGAATAATAAATTAATGCTTGGTTTTTTAGTTCTTATGGGAATTCATATGATGGTAGAAACCATGTTTAATAAAGTGCATGGAGGAATGTTTTATGCGTTTTTTATTCAATTGCTATGGATAAGGATGGATGGTAGCCCAAGTTTCCAATTGTGGCAATACTCTTGGAGTAATCCTGAAAAATCATTCAGAATTATACCAACATATTTATGGCGAAAAGTTTCTTAATATTGTATCCTGCAAACTAATTCAGGTTTAATTGGGTAGGAAGTAAGGAATTATCTAAGGTTAATATTAACCTGATTTCGATTAAAACTATTGTCACAGTTTGCACTGATTTTGAGTAGAAATTTTCTCAAATTTTCGAAGGAATATCGGGATATTTCGAGGGAATTTGAGGAAATTTATGCCAAAAGCAGGCAAATTCTTTGAAAAAATCATCTTCATTCAATCTTCACTTTAAAAACTCTTCAAAATATCCCAATATTCTTTCAGATTTTTTAAAGTAAATCTTAAATAAATCTGATGTTCTGTGATAGATATTTTTAATCGAACTCAGGTTATTTAATGAGCCATTTTGGAAAATAGTGTAATGCTGATGTAGAAAATGTTAGGCATTGTGTCTCGAAAACTTTCGGACTTGCGAAGCAGTGGCCCATATATTTTCACAATTGGTATTAAAAGCCATATCCCACAGGCCCATGTCCGGGTACACTAACATATCCACGGGTATTACCTCGGTCATAATTTCCTGCACTAAATCGGGTAGACCAAAAATTGCCACCACTTCCCTGGCCACTGTAACCATTTTGTTGAGCCGCTAAATACAAATTAACCGTTGGAATAGGATTTCCCACATAACCTGCATTTCCTAAATGATCGAACCAATAATTTCCGGGTTGAATGTAATAGCCCAACACATAACTCCACACCAACCATTCATTTTGAGGTAATTCTCTGCCATTTACAATTACATTGGTGTTTCCGTTAGAAGCATTTTGCTTTAATCTGCCAAAATCATGATTGGGCAGCATAAAACCAAACGAAGCATATCCGATTACCCCATATAACCCACTGGTTTTATCGTACCAATAACTGCCGGGCAGAGGTTTAGCACCGTAATATTTCTCCAAGTCCTTAATTTGGGAAGTGGTTAATTCGGTATCGTTAATAATTACTTTTTCTTCTTGTGCCCATGTTGTTGACGCAAAACATAGCAATACAAATAATAAGCATATTGATTTCATTTCTATAAGATTTTAAAGTGAATAAAGTATGCTAAATGAAGGTATGAGATTGGTGTAGCTAAATTACAACAATGTAAGAGGGATGTCAATAATACTTTTGGTGTTATTTCCAAATTGATTGCGCTAGTTTTTGCCTAAAGGACAAGTAGCAATTTAGCACAGGGGAAAGAAATGAAATGACCATCGCTCTGTGTGGATAATCTCCGAAGTAATATTGTTACACTTGTATATTTTTTGTTCTGCTAACTTTTTTGTAACAAGCAAGAATTCATATCAACACTGCATGCTGTTTTGAGTGTGTAAAACATGGAGTTATATACTTAACCTGTCAACATGAAATATTTAATTAAAATTCACTTTAATACTGATAAAATGGCACAAAAATCTGATAAAAGATTTTTTAATCAAAAAAAAACAAATTTTCATGCTCAGATTAAAAATAAATGTTAAATTCATTCTCGAATCATAAAAAAATATATGGCGATTTTGTGTTTGAATGATTGATGTTTGCTGGTGTTGAGTGCGGATAGGGATTTATGATTGATAAACAAATTGAAATTGACTAAGCCAAATAAATACAAGTAGAATCTTTAAAATTTAAGAAGATGGCAAAATTATTGAACGACAAAATGTCGTCGCAGACTCACATGAGCAATTCGAACCGTCATATTCGTTTGTGTAATCAAACTCAGGGAGCTGAGGACTTATCAAAAGCAATTGCTCCTAAAGTAAGCAGTTTGAAAGAGAAGAACGCAGCAACTCTTGCAGCAAAAGAGAATCGCGATGCGGCTTACGATATCTTGGTCTATAAAGATGCTGTTTTGGATGATATCATTCGAAACATTTCTGATTCGGCCAAGCAGTACGATCGTAGAAATCCAGGTCGACCCATTTACAACTTATTGTTCCCAGATGGCAAGTTTTCGGATATTGTTCGTGCACCTTTTACAAAAGAGGTAGGCTTGGCAATTCAGATATCGGAGCGATTGACTTCTTTAGGAGCTGAACATGAATTGTATGCAAATGTAGCTTTGCTAACAAGTGCAATTACCGATGTTCAAACAGCAATAAAGAATCTGGCTGACGAAGATAACAAAGTGAAAGTTGCAGTGGCAAAGGAAGAATTGGCTCAGGCCGATTTGCGTAAACAGTATGAATACAATTACCATGATGCTGTGAAATTATTTGGCAAAAAGTTCGCAGACCGATTGTTTCCTAAAACTGCTCCAAAACCTAAAATTGAAGAAGAAGTAACAGAAGAATCATAAATTTGGGTTAGTTTGTTGGAAAATGTGCCTTGCAAGCCTGCAAAGTGCCTGCTCCGCAAATTGAAAGAGCTTTGCAGGCGTGCGAAGCTCTTTCTACTACAAGAAAATATGCTTCTCATGCATGAGAAGTACATTCCACCAAAATCGAATATGCATTGCACGCGTGCAATGCACATTTTTTTACGAGAGAACATGCATCGCAAGCTTGCAATGCATATTCCACTGCAGAAAAATACCCATTGCAAGCTTGCAAAGAACATTTTATTGGAAAAAAGTATGCTTTGCATGAGTGGGAGGGTGGTTTTACTGTAAAAAGTGAGGTTTTTTAGATAAATGTTTAAATAACTAAAGGTAAATAAAATGAAGTTTTTGGTAATCGATTTTGAAACAGCTAATAGTGATAGTATATGTCAGGTAGGGATTGTAAAATTTGAGAATGGAGAATGTGAGGTACTCCTAAATAGTTTTATTAATCCTAATACTCATTTTACTAATTCTGGTATTCATGGTATAACAAAAGAAGATGTAAAAGATGCTCCTACTTTTCTTTGATGCTCTCACTTCAAGTGAGGGTATCAATAATAGAATTAACTGAGAGCCTCACTTTGAGTGAGACCCTCAGTAATTTTTAGGGTAAAAAAAATGTTATGCGTGCAAAATTCAGTTGAAACTTAAAATTTATTAGAAGAATTCTAAGTATCGAGTGTTGATGCTCTCACTTCAAGTTGAGAGTATCAATAATAGAATTAACTGAGAGCCTCACTTTGAGTGAGACCCTCAGAAATTTTTAGGGTAAAAAAATTTGTGTGTGCAAAATTCATTTGGAACTTAAAATTTATTAGAAGAATTCTAAGTATCGAGTGTTGATGCCCTCACTCTAAGTTGAGGATATCAATATTTTTCTTGAGAATTTCAGCCGAAGTGAGGGCCTCAAGAATATTTTTATGAGGATTAGCAGCTCAGTAACCATCATTGTTTTTGGCATCTAATCTTTGATGCTCTCACTTCAAGTGAGGGTATCAATAATAGAATTAACTGAGAGCCTCACTTTGAGTGAGACCCTCAGTAA
>JAOARS010000389.1 GCA_025210415.1 Marinifilum sp.
AAATAATTCCTATAATAACATAGGATTTGGTTTGACGGCTAAATTGGGACCTTTGCAATTCTATACCGTAACCGATAATGTTATGGCAGCAATAAAGCCTAATAGTATGCAAACTGCCAATATTCGTTTTGGGTTCAATTTGTTGTTTGGATGTAAAGGTTGGAAAGTGTCTCAAAATGAATAAATATTCATAAGTCTTTCCGAGTATTCCCAAAAATCAAATTAAAGAGTTTTTTGTTGTAGTAAAGTTATTATACAACCTATGAACTTCTGGCTTCATGCACTGGATTCTACTATGCGTTTACTCTTTTATATTCTTATTTTTTAATTAAACCTTTTAATTTCAATTATTATGAAAAAAATATTATTCTTAGTATGTACTCTAAATCTTATTATCGTAAGCTGTAAGAAAGATAAAGAAGATGTTAAATCTGACGATGTCCCAGAAGAATTAAAAGTCGAACAATTATCGGATGAACAAGTCGAATATTGGGATAACGTGACATCAAAACAGGAGTTGAAACACCCGTTAGTTTGTATCCATCTAATCAGAGAGGTACTGCATTTTTATGGTTACAGGTCGGTATGGATGGATCAAAGGAAAATTCTAGAATAATCAAACCCAATCATGAAAGTTAAAGGTGTTTCTTCTAAAAGAACACCTTTAACTTTTATATGCTACCAATAATTAACTCAGATTTAAAACCTTCCAATTTCTTCTCAAAAAGCGCATAGAAATGATTCAATTCAGCTTTGTGTTTTTCAGCAAATGAAAATTTAAAAGGAGAATGATGTTCACAACTCTTTAAGTTTTGGATAAAGTCCTTAAGATTTGCAACAGTTAAGTTTTGAAAGAATGCAAATTTAATTTCCAGATGATTAAGATTAATTAAATATTTTACAATATCGAAAAAATATGATTTTAATTTGTCTTAAATTCCTGTAAAACAGGTGAGTTTGAGAGGCGATATATTTTATTGATTCTATATTTTTTTATAAATTATAGTATATGAAAACCACGTAAACGTACCTCATGCTCACCAATAATATTGAATTTAATAAGTTTATCAAAATTATAAAAGGACAAACATTTGATCCTGAATTACCTAGTTACATAGACGAGCTTTACCCACAGCGCGAGATAGAAAATACCTTGATATTTCCGAATCAGTACTTTTATATTGTTCGTGCTACCGATCTCAAATTCATTCACACTTCTTCATCGGTTGAAAATATTACAGGTTATACTGCCGAAGAGTTTCCTGGTATTGTTTTTGAGAATATCCATCCCGATGATAAGGATATTGTATTTCAGGCAAATTGTGCTGCTTATCAATATGGGCAAAAGTTAAATACTAACGAGAGAAGTGCACTTGCATTACAGGTAAGTAACCAAATGAAAAAGAAAAATGGAGAATATTTTCATCAGTTAAGACACACAACCAATATCAGATCGGATAGAAAAGGACATTTATTGTATTCTTTAAGTATTTGCACTAATATAACTGATCTTAATCTTGACCGGAAAGTAAAAATTAAGATATTCGATTCCAACGAAGTTCGGTTCTCTCTTAGTAATGATAAACTGAAAGAGTATTCGAAGCGATTGAGTAAACGAGAAAAAGAAATTGTTGATTTATTGTGTAAAAACTTTTCGAGTAAACAGATTGCCGATTTTCTTTTTGTGAGTCGCCATACGGTAGATACACACCGAAGAAATATTATTAAGAAACTTGAACTTACCGATACCAGACAAATTTATTTTTATCAAAACATTTAATTCTGCACAAAAAATAACATTCATATGAACTTAGCCAATCAAAGATATCAGAAGCTAATTAGTGATTTGCGAAAACAAGATTTTGATCCGAAATTACCCCAATATATTGATGACTTATATCCACACTATGAAATAAAGAACACTCTTGCTTTTCCAAACCAATATTTTTACATCATAAGGGCTACTGATGGCAAGTTTATCTATGTTTCTCCTTCGGTTGAAAAAATAACAGGCTACCGGGCAAGTGAATTTACCAGTAAACTCTGTTTAGAAAATGTTCATCCCGATGAGCAGGAAATACTGTACAGGGCCATTGGTGCTGCATATAAATTGGGTCAATCACTCGATCACGAAGAAAAAAAACACCTTTCTTTTCAACTTAACTACCGCTTAAAAAGAAAAAATGGGCAATATTTCCACCAACTTCGACACTCTACCTATATTCGAACCGACAGACAAGGACACTTGGTTTACTCTTTGAGCCTATGCACGGATATATCCGGATTACAATTTGATAATCAGGTGAATATTAAAATATTTACCGATGATAAAATTTTTTTCTCTTTGTCGAACAACCATATACAAGAACGCTTGCAACGCCTAAGTGGCAGAGAAAAAGAGATTGTCAAACTTCTCTGTAAAAACTACACAAGCAAGATTATTGCTGATTCGCTCTTTATTAGCAGGCACACGGTTGATACTCACAGAAGAAACATCTTAAAAAAATTAGAAATTACCGATACCAGACAAATCTATTTTTTTCAATACAGCTAAATTTACAGATATGCAAAAAATACTATTCATTCACGGCAACTCTCTTTCTCCAGACAGTTTCTCGAACCAATGCAATGGTCAATTAGCTGACAGTGTAATATCCCATACAATAAACCTTAATGAACTTTTAAACGGAGAAACCTCCTTAAACGGATCTAATTTATTCTCTTTTCTCTCCTCTAAAATCCTTGAACTTCACACCAACAATCAGTACGATTATATGGTGGGACATTCTTTTGGTGGCCACGCTATCGTTCAAAGCCTTCCTCAACTACAAGGCTTAAAAGGGATTCTCACATTTGGTGCACCTCCACTTGGCATTTCTTTGCAAATGGATAAGGCTTTCTTTTCTCATCCCCATATAGGCCTTGCCCATCAGGCTAAGCTTACCAATGATGAGATCAACTCCTTGGCCAAAGCATATCTGCACAAGCAGGAGTTTCATGAGCAAGTTGTAGATATGATTAGCAATAGTAATCCTTTGCTTCGTGAACTTATTCCACAGGTTATTGCTTTGGGAGGTTTTAAAGATGAAACAGAAATTTTAAGAACCACAACAATACCATTAGCCATTCTACATGGCGAACAGGATAAATTGATTAATCCTAAATACTACTTAGACCTTGAACTATCTATGCTATATGGTGGAGAAGTTCAAATAATTCCTGATGCCGGACATTGTCCTCAATTGGAAAATGCAGATTGCTTTAGTCAAATACTTTTGAGTTATATTAATTACTAATCCATTCGGAGACTAGAAAAATTTGCAATCATATAACTACAAGCCTTATAATAAGCTGGTGTTCGTTGATGCTAACGCCAGCATGTCTTCTTATAATTATTTGATGATGTGGTACCGATACAATCGTTGATAAAACCTCAATGAAATTCTATTCTGCAAAACATTCCTACCAATAAAAAAAAGACTTTTTTATCCAAAATACTCAAACATGAGTATTTACATCGTAAAAATGCCATCGTAATTTTGAAAGTAAGAATTCTTACAAATCGATTTGTTCAATCAAGATCATCTTGAAACTTATTGGAATTAGTCGAAAATCCAGAACAGAGTAGGCAAAAACAAAAAATAAGATAGATATGAAAACAAAAATCGTAACTATTTGGATTCTATGTCTTTTTCTTATTTTAGGAAACAATGTATTAGGTCAAGGAAATGGAGAGTTGACAAAATACAACATTAATCATTTTGGAAAGACCATATCAAAAGTATCAGTAAAATGGTCCTTTAATACAATAATGGGTGAACCAACGGTTAATGGTGTTTTTAAATGGGAAGCAGATTCAAATACAGAAATTAATCATTTAAAATACAATGATTTTATTATACTTAAATGTAAGTCTAATACTTCTAATTCTTATGCTTGGGTAAAGATTGATCCAACGGTTCCTAAAGCAGGATATGGATACGGTTATAATGCTACAGGATCTCCTGATTGGCATAGATTGTTTAGCAGTTTCAATAGTAATGGTCGAGCAATTGACTATTGGACAGAATCAGAAGCTAAAGCCTTTTGGAAAAGTGGTTTTAGTGTGGTAGATTTTAAAATTATACGTAGATTGTAATTGCTAAAACAACATAGGCTCATGACGTTATTAATCGTCATAAATACAGTGGAACTTAGAGCGTGTCAAGTTGATACAATCCATACACTTACAGATAACCTTCCAATTTAGCTAATTCATAGTATGTATTAGATTACTCTCTTACAAGGCATTTTCCTAAATGCTAAATCTAAAATGTAAGATCATAAATATAATTGCCATGTTCTACAACTGCGCAAACAGGTGAAAGTACACCCAAATTTTATGACTTTATATTCAAAACAGTTAAATAAATTTCTAAAACATTCAATCATGAAATATTTCTTTATTATCTCAATAATTTTTTGTTGCTCAGTAACATTCGCACAATTTTCTGAAACTCAATTTGCCGGGGGCTCTACAATTGGCTCTCAAATGGGAGTTGATGATACTGGTCAATCTGTAGTTGGCTTTGGTGTTAATGTTAGGGGGCTATATGCAATTGACACCAAATTTAGTGCTTCAGGTGGTATTACCTATTTCTTTCCCAGTATGCCGGAAAATCAAAGTTTAGTTGCATGGCAAATAAATGCAGATGGTCAGTACGAACTTTATTCAAATAAAAAGCTTAAAGCCTACGCTTTGGGAGGTCTTAACTACTCTATTTTTAAAATAAAATATGAGGGAATGCAAAATACTTTAGTAAATGAAGAGATTTCCAATAATAAAGTGGGTCTGGATTTAGGTGCAGGAACCAAATTAGATTTTGGTGGTTTCGCTGAAGTAAAATATGATACTGCTTATGAGCAGCTGGCATTAACTATTGGATATTATTTCTAACAATCTATTCTTTTTTTTAGATCAAAATGTATTATTTAAACAATTATGATATGAAAAACAACAAACTTTTTTTTGGACTTATGTTTATAATATTTTCATTAACTCTAATTTCTTGTTCTAAAGATGAGGAGGAAGAGGTGAAAAGAAATGACACAAGCATTATACCAACCTCATTTTTAGGTAGGACTAATGAAGTTTTAGGCTCGATTTATCTAGAATCCAGAAATATTGAAATTTCTGTATGGGATCATGGAAGGATTGATGGTGATATTGTTTCCATCTACGTTAATGGAAGAATAATTATTGATTCTTATATGTTGAATGGACCTTCAGATAAATATACTGTGAGTACTACATTGGAAAATAAAGGCTATAACTATATTCTTTTATATGCTCATAATGAGGGAGATATATCTCCGAACACTGCGACCATATCAATAGTAGATGGGGTTTCAACTGAGGTATTTACTCTGGATGCAAATTTAGTAACTAATGGAACTGTAGATATAGTTGTTGACTGAAATAGTCTTGAAGAATCTATTTAAGTGAAATTTGGAGTAATTCTTAATTGTTATAGACTTATTCTCAGTAGAGGAATCAGACTTGAACTGATGTACCTAAGATTTTGAGAACTATTATGTAATGCCCTTATGGCTTATTTTATTACTTTTAGTAAAATAGGAGACAAGTATGTTTCTTTTAATTAGTTATACTGATTTTAATAACCTAGAGGTACTCTGTAGGAGGAGTGCCTCTTTTATATACTGCCAATAATTAACTCAGATTTAAAACCCTCCAATTTCTTCTCAAAAAGCGCATAGAAATGATTCAATTCAGCTTTGTGCTTTTCAGCAAATGAAAATTTAAAAGGAGAATGACGTTCGCACAACTCTTTAAACTCAGGACTA
>JAOARS010000390.1 GCA_025210415.1 Marinifilum sp.
CGTCCATGAAATGGACGGTTACTCAAATTTAGCCCTGTTCAGGGCATGATTCTAAATCGTAAACTCCCATCACTTTTCATTGAAAATCGTTAGTTTCTTTTTCTGTAAATCTTTCTTTGATTGCAATATATGAATAATCAAATTGTTGATTTTGAAAGGAAAAATTTAAATATTTTGCACAGCCTACCTCTGAGGATTTTATTTTACGGAAAAGAGAATAACTTCTAAAGATTGCAGGTAACAATTAACTGCACGAAGAATAATTTGAATCATTCTTGCTTTGTATACCTCCGTGATATCTGTGGTAAAATAGCTTATAAAAATAAAGCCACGGAGAAGCACAGGGAATCACCAAAGATTTTATTTTACGGAGAAGAGTATAACTGTTTCTATACCGATGTGAAAATTTAAATCAGAAATGATGTAATTAGCTTGCTGGACATGTGAACAAGAACGATGGTATGGTAAAAATGCAAGTAACGATCACAAATTATACTCAACATCAATAATTTTTTTAGCATTTCATCACAAAAAAATAGCCATTTACAGTAACCATATCACTAGAATAATAGTATATTGTTCTGGTTTATGATAAAAAATCAAAAAATCTTTAAAAAAAATCAAAATTTATTTCGAGTTTATTTTATTTATTTTCAGACACTTATGTGTAAGGTTGATATTTTTTTTAAAAAAAATCACTTCTTGAGGGTTACCTTTTGCAAAAAAATGGAATAAAGGGGTAGAAAATATGGATTACACTACTGAAGCGATACTTGAAGGAATAAGTATGAGCAATAGCGATGTATTAAATTACATCTACAAAAAGTTCTTTCCGGCTATTCGCACTTTTATTGAGCACAATAACGGAACCGAGGAGGATGCACGCGATCTATTCCAGGAAGCTGTTATTGTAATCTATCGTAAAATGAAAAAAGAACCATTGGTTCTTAGTTGTAATTTTAAAACATACATCTATTCCGTTTGCAAGCTTTTGTGGTTAAAGCATCTTGAAAGAAATAAGGACGGCACAGAAATTAAATCGGAAGGAGTTCTGGATAACAGGTTAGATGAAACTTCTCAAACTTATGACCAAACTGAGAGGTATCGACTTTATCAGAAATACTTCGAAAAACTTAGTCCGGACTGTAAAAAAGTTCTTCAACTTGCTTTAGAGAAAATCTCGCTTAAAGACATTGCCGATATTATGGGTTATAAGAGCGAGAAGTATGCAAAGAAAAGGAAGTTTCAGTGCAAACAGCAACTGATAGATAGTATCAAAAGTGATAATGAATTTAAAAAAGTATAATGATGAGTGAAATGAATTTTGACCGTATTGAGGATTTCCTGGATGGTGGTTTATCTGACGACCAATTGAAGGAATTTGAGAAGGATCTTCTTGATGATCCGGATTTACAAATGGAACTGGATTTACATCAAGAGATTGACGAGGCCATAATGGAAAATGATGTTATGGACCTTAGAAATAAGCTGGAGGCAATTGAAATACCTCCGAAAGAAGAAGAAAAGCGCAAATTTAAATATTTAACCAAGTGGAATATTGTTGCTGCATCGCTGGCCCTGTTTGTTGGCTTAGGCAGCTTACTATTTTTGGTAAATAATAAAAGCACTTATCCTAAAGAAAAAGTATACAGTAACTACTACAAACCTTACAATGTAGTTATGAATACTCGTTCGCCAGATGCCAATATTGATAACATGCTTGTTACTGCACTAAAGAGTTATGAGGCCAGAGATTATCATACTGCTCTTAAACTGTTTAGGCAAATTTTAGACAAGGATAGTACAAATATTACAAGTAACTTTTATTCAGGTATTTCTAATTTGGAAATTAGCGAATATCACAAAGCAAATAAGAACTTTACCAGGGTTCTGCGACATAAGAATAACCTGTTTATAGAACAATCGGAATGGTATTTGGGTTTTTGTTACTTAATGACTAATGAAAGAGATAAAGCCATTAAGCAATTTAATAGCATTGCCAAAGGAAATAGTTTCTATAGAACGAAAGCAAAGGAAATTCTTAGCAGGCTGGAATAGATTACATTCATCATCAACACATACACAAAAGTCGTACAATCAGATTGTGCGGCTTTTCTTTTTTCTGATTGTTGTGAATTTATGGTTTTCACAGATTTTATAGTGCGAAAATTTAAATCAGGAAGGCATAAAAACATTGCACTGTAATATCCTGATATTCCCACTCCAAGTGGGGTTATCAGTAAGCTAAGAATTTTGGTTTTGCATTATTGATCATCTCACTCAGAAATGAGATAATCAAAAGCTTTACTTTCCTAAAATCATTTTGCAGGACTATTTCATGCAGTTTTTCTTCTCACAATTTTTCTGCGGAATACAAACAGAACCAACAATACCAATCCTCCTAATCCCATGTAAACAAGATTGTTTTTCATGCTTAAATTGTAAAGAGGTTCTACATCACCCATTGTAACATATCCCGACCAAAAGTAAGGATGTGATTTTAATGGATCAGCTGTTTCCAGATATTTTAGTTTTGCATTACGCAAAGCTTGATCTTTTTGCAATCCTTCTGATAGATTTGCATAGAAATTTGTCATTAAATTCGACCCGGTTTGATCTTCAACAGTCCATAAGGTCATGATAATACTAGGGCATCCGGCATAAAAGAAACCTCTGGCCAAACTCATTACCCCTTCTCCTTTCAGCAGTTTTCCATCTCCAGTATTACAAGCACTTAACACAACCATTCTGGCATTAAAATTCATATTATAAATTTCGTGCGTATTTAATAATCCATCCTGAATGGTATCGTTGGTTTGGGTAAATACCAATTTCGAATACATCGGATTTTCGTCATCAATAATGGTATGCATTGCCAAATGAAGTACATCGTAATTGCTGGCATTGTTTTTAAAATTCTGCTCTGTTGCCAAATCATCCAGATACAGATCTCCTTTCATTACATTGGAAATGTTATTTACCTCTTCTTTTGTATAAGGCAAAGGATATAACTTATCGCGATAAGCACGTTCTGTATATAAAATTGAGTCATCAACTCCTTTATACGATGGTGCAAAAGCCAAAACAGATTTACTTGATAAAATGCTAAATCCTGCTGATTCTATAGTAAAACCAATGGTTGCAGAATTTTGATAAGTAATTGTATGCGACTTTATCAGGTAATCTAAATCGCGATAGTTCATGCGATTTGAGTTTGCCTCACTTTTAATTAAAACTCCAAATGGTACGTAAGCCATTTTACCATCAGGCACAATAATCAGTTTTTTATTTTGTATTGCTTTATCATGAGGAGCAACGAAAATTTTGTACAACTCGTAGGCAGATTTTGTATAACGCTTGTAATATTCTGAACTATTCTCGCCAAAATCGTTGGTTTTTAAAGCATTTCTCACTTCTTCGATATGATGATCCAAATTCAAATCATGAATATCTTGTTTTGTTATTTCAAAAGAATCGGCTGTTACAATAAAAGTAAACAAAGCAGAATCGGAAATGGAGTACTCTATTAATGTTTCATCTGATGCCAATCTGGACTGCAATTCAGAAAGTTCAATGGTTTTATGGCTGTATTTCAGTGCATAATATTCAGGATATTCTTCTTCGAAACGAAGTACCATTTGATCGTAACTCTCATTTAATTCGAACAGTTTGGTTTGCCATTTGGCTATTTTCTCGCGGTTTGGCTGAGCTTTTCTTCTTTCCTCGTAAACCTTTTCGCGATATTTGGCAATATTTTTACGCAAGTGCAATTCTTCCTCTTGCAATTCAACAGGAATACCTGCAAAATTCTTTGCATTTACATCGTTTAAGGATGACATTAAACTTGCAGCTTTCGAACGTTCGGCATAGCGAAATGCCTTCTCCTTGTATATTGGATTTTTAGTTAGTTCGTACAATTCTACTGCAATATCAATGGCTTGAGTATAAGTTTCTTTTTCATTACTCGACAATGCAAATTTGCTTTCTTCATCCTGGTAACCAATTCTAATTTTATCAATAATATC
>JAOARS010000391.1 GCA_025210415.1 Marinifilum sp.
GATTTCAGATTTTGGAATTGGCAAAACCCACCTGTAATCATCAGCTTTAATGCTAAAGTTGATTGCTTCCGAATCGACCTTGTATCGGTTCACATCCATTCTCCATCTTTTCAAATCAAAATAACGAAGCCCTTCCCCAAGAAATTCTTTCCGCTTTTCCAATCTTAATTTCATCCATAAATCATTCTCAGAACTATTTTCATCTGCTAAAGCTGCCCCTCTGCTTGCCAACAGTACATTCAAGTGTTTTACGGCCTTTTCTTTTTGCAAAAGGTGCATATAACTTTCTGCTGCCAAAAAATAGGCTTCGGCCAGGCGAATGCAATTCACATCTTTGGGTGTTTCATCTCCATAAGTACTTCGATATTTCCCTAATAGTGGCCTAATTACAGGTTCAAAATGCCCATTCTTTTTCATACGTGCAGGTAGAATGCTAAAATCCTTTCTAATGTCATTTTCTTCATAAGCAAGCTCAGATGAGACAATAATAATATCTCCATCGAAACGATCGCCATATGGGCCCAAGACATAAGTAAAGTTGTTCTTGGCAAATATTTTTTCTCCACTTTTCTCATTACCCCAAAGGGATGCGTAGCTTTTTGAAATTTCTCCTTCGATCAATCCGTTTTTTTCAATCAATTCCTCCGAAACAGATATTGCTTTTTGATATTCTTCCTGCCACAAATACAGTCTTGCCTGTAAAATCAAACAAGCATCGTATGACAAATAATGCGCATTCTTTGTTTTTGTTTCCAGCAAACCTTTAGCCTTTTCCAACAGACGATCAATTTCTTCTTCACATTTATTTACTGATGAGCGCTGTAAATACTCCAGCTTCACTTGATCTTTTAGAATGATTCCCCTAGCTGACTGTTGGTCGGCATATAGATAAAGCAATTCCAGATACAACATTGCCTTTAAGGCATATGCCTGTCCTTTTATTGTTTCCCACTTTTCTTCATCCTTCTCATCTTTTATGATCATGTGTTGCTCAGCGTTTAACACCGTATTAATTTGTGCAATGGTATGATAGTGCGATTGCCAGATACCATTAGAAAATAGTGCCAATTCGTAAGCATTCCAATTGTAGAGCTTTCTCATAGATTGGTCTTTGCCTATCAGGTATGTTGGCATAAAATCATCAGTCAAAAAAGAATAATCAAGCAAATTATGGCTGTACGAAGCATAAGCTGCATTCAATACCTCACGAGCTGCTTCCGGAATATCAATGGCATCGTCGCCCGAAACCTGATCTTCTAAAGGAAGATCTATACTACAAGCGCTTACCAATAACACTATGCTGATTTGTATAATTCGAATCATGATTTACAAGTTAAAATGTAAGATTAGCTCCAATTGTTAATATGGGTTGCTCAACACCACTTAAGGATGCTTTATCCTTTTCTTTTCTGTACTTCCAAATGTTTTGTGCCTGAACTGATAGACTTGCATACTTTAACAAACCATTTGTTTTTTTCAGCATGCTTGCAGGCAACCTGTAATTCAAGCTGATATTGCTTAATTTGATGTAGTCGGTTTTATAAACTGTTTTTGTCGTAGGTTGATCCAATATATCCCATGCCGCATTTGGCTCATTGGCTGTTCTATAAGTCTTATTCTCATCACCAGGCTTAAACCACATGTCTTTAGTTTGTCCCTTTACAGCATTTTTATGAGCAAAGTCCGAATCTCTTACATAAGTTTTTTGATCGTATTTCGCTATCCCGCCAAAAGAATAATAAAAATCAAAATTGAGCGATAAGCTTTTATAACGAATCATATTGTTAAAAAATCCCATATATGGAGCAGTGGAATAACCCAATACTTTAAAATCTTTTAGTGTGAACTTGTGTTTATAATCAACCTGTTCTCCTGTTGCCGACAAGAACCTTGGTAATCCATCAATGGAATGTATTCCCAAAGATTCCAATCCATAAATCAAATCCAAAGGTTCTCCTTCTTTGTAGTCAGGTATTATTTTCTCACCATCACCAATAAAGTATACATCCCCTTCATACAACTCCACAACCTTGTTTCGGTTCCACGATAAGGATAGGGACGAATTCCAGCGAAGCTCATCTTTGTTGATCAAATTTCCTGATATTCGAAATTCCAGTCCTGAATTTTGCAAAATTCCTATGTTTCTGTTCATTGTGCTGTAACCATTCGATGCAGGAATAGATACTTCAAGCAAAGCATCCTCGGTAATCCTTTTGTAAGCGCTGATATCAAAATTGAAAAGATCGAACAGTTTAATATTCATACCTACATTGTATGATTTTGATTGCTCCGGTTTTAAATTCTTATTGTAGAACTGATTCAAATCTATGATGCGAGATTGGGAATATATTTCGTCGGAATAAGAGTAAGTAGGAACAGATGCAGAAGCTGGTACTCCTGCCAAACTCGCCGTATAACCATAGGATGCTCTTAATCGCAAGGCAGTAAGGGCTCTCCAATCTTTGAAAAGCTCGTAATTGCCAATTTCCCAACCAATACCTGCCGACCAGGCAGTATTCCACCTCTTATCCGATGGCAAAAGTGATGAAGCATCGGTTTTATAACTTCCATAAAAATCGTACATGGAGTTAAACGAATATCCCAATGCAAAACCAATTCCCAACTGAGCTGATTTTTCTTTACGGCTACTAACTTTGGTTTGTCTGTTTCCTGCTAAGCCCTGGTTGATTCCGGCAGCAGTATTTACTTTACTCGCAATACCATATCCCTTTAGGCCAATGTTATCATATCCTGTGTAATAATAATCGTAATTGGTACTTAGCGTTACATTGTGTTTATTCCACTCTTTGTTGTAGTTCAAACGAATGTTGGTACTGTAATTCAGTTCAGTATTTTTCTCTTTGGTAATTTCACCTTTTTCGGCATCCGAAAAACCGGTTTGAGAAAAAGCCTCTCTTGGTACTTTCGACAGTTTTTCGCGAAGCAAATAATCGAATCCGGTTACTGCTGATAAATTCAATCCTTTTGTAATTTCCCAATTCATGTTTAATGATGAATTGATTCGCTTGGAGGTAGACTCGCTGCTGTACTGGTTCATCAAATCATGAAATGTGCGATTCGGGTACGAATCTAATTCCACAGGCTTACCCGTTGCAGGATCAACCTTCTGTTCATAAGGATTTAAATCATATACCAATGATGTAGGATTGTGTTCGCTACCATAAGGGGTATCGGTTTTTGAATAGCCCAAAGAGGTGTTGAAAGACAAATGTAAGCTCTGAGCCAAACTGTAATCCAGGTTCATTCTTCCGGTAATTCTATTCAAGGCGTTACCTTCTATCCGGCCTCCC
>JAOARS010000392.1 GCA_025210415.1 Marinifilum sp.
AGCAGGCAAGTTCTTTGAAAAAATCATCTTCATCCAATCTTCACTTTAAAAATTCTTCAAAATATCCCGATATTCTTTCAGATTTTTTAAAGCAAATCTTAAATAAATCTGATTTTCTGTGATAGATATTTTTAATCGAATTCAGGTTAATACAAAACTACAATTCTTAGTTTACTGATAATCCCAATTGGAGTGGGAATCTCAAGCATATCATAAAATAGATCTAAAAAAATTACTTGCAGATAAAATCTCTCACGACTTTCCCAATAAATTCAAGACAGCCTCTCTATCTTTTGCCAACTGAGCTTTTAGCTCATCAATTGAACCGAAGAATTGTTCGTTTCGGATTCGTTGATAAAAACGGATGGTAATGTTCTTGTAGTAAATGTCTTTATCGAAATCAAGAATATGCACTTCAATAGAGCGATTGTCCAATTGGTTGTTTACAGTCGGACGAACACCAATATTCAACATTCCAAGGTATCGTTTGTCATCAACATCGACTTTAACGGCATAAACTCCATCTTTCGGAACCAGTTTGTAACTTTCCTGCGGATCGATATTGGCAGTAGGAAAGCCTATTTTGTGCCCAAGTTTTTTCCCATCAACCACATCTCCTTTGATAAAGAATCGATATCCCAAGTATTTATTGGCTGTTTGCATATCGCCTTCAGAAATGGCTTTGCGAATTTTGGTTGAGCTTACATTTATGGCATCCATATTAAGTACATCCTGACGCTCAATATTGAAGTTTAACTGATCGGCAAATACTTTTAAATCCTCGTATTTTCCTTCTCTGTTGTGTCCAAACCGATGATCGTAACCAACAACCAAATATTTCATTCCCAATTGCTTCACCAAAATTTTCTCAACAAATTCGATATAAGACAATTGTGAAAACTCTTTTGTAAATGGATAAATTACAAGATGATCGATACCTGCAGCCTCCAACAAAACTTTCTTCTCTTCTAAAGTGTTTATCAGGCGAAGACCGTTATCTTCTTTGTTTAGAACCAAACGAGGATGCGGATAGAATGTGAAAATCACGGTTTCTCCTTTTACCCTGTGAGCCAATTCCTGCAATCGGCGAATTACTTTTCGGTGACCCAAATGTACTCCATCAAAAGTTCCAATTGTAACCACAGGGTTAAGAGCTGAAAAATCTTTAAGATCCGTATATATCTTCATCAGTAATATCAGTTGTAAATGGTCAAATTCTTCCTAAATCATCTATCTTATTTCAATATCGAACAAGAAAATTTCACCTTTTTAATCCGAAAGCAAAAATATGAAAAATTCCCAAACAAGACAGGTTCCTTAACGATCTCGTATGAGTTAACAGGTAAGATCTTTATTGGAGAAAGGCTTACAAGTGCCTAAAATACTTAAAATACCTTCGGTACTTAAAGTTAAATGTGAATACAGTTTCGTTATTCCGCTGTACAATCTCATTAATTTATTTAATCATACTTTTCTTCAACTTTAGGCACTTAAAACTTTAAGTACTTTCAACTCCTGATTCGTGTAAGTTCATAATGATTATACAGGAAATTATTAGTAAATTTCCGCCTGAAGTTTCGCAACCCTTTTACTTTGATAGGATGACACTGAAAATTCAAATAATCAAAAGCTTTTGATAATAAATAAATTGATTGCGAAACCAAGCATTATTACAGTTTAAATAACACAATCGAAACATAGTATGAGAAAACTATTATTTGTACTTCCACTAGTTTTATTCTGGGCTTGTGGCCAAAAAGGAAATGTAAGCATCGAAGGTAAAATTGACAATGCCAAGGGCAAAACCTTGTATTTGGATCATTTGCATGTTGCCAACACAACTACTGTTGATTCTGTTGAGCTTGACGAAGAAGGTAGATTTGAATTTGATTTGAATGTTACACAACCTGAGTTTTATTTGTTGCGCCTATCAAACGGTAAATTGCTTACGCTTTTGGCTGAAGAAAATGATAAGATGCTGGTTTATAGTAAGGCTGAAAATATGAATAGAAAATATATCGTTGAAGGATCGAAAGGTTCGAAGCTGGTGAAGCAAATTAACGATACTTTAAATGTTACTAAAGCTAAAATTGCTGATATCCGTAAGCAACTGGAAGAAAAGAAAAATGATGCTTACTTCTCAACTGTATCGCAAAATTTGGTTGCCGAATATGTTGAAGCTATTCAAGCACAAAGAAAATTCTCTATCGATTTTATTATGGCAAATGCTACATCTTTGGCAAGTTATATGGCACTATATCAAAAGATTGATGACAAAACTTTTACTTTGAACGAAAATCAGGATATTCAATTTGTAAAAATTGTAGCTTCTTCAATGAAAGCCTTATACCCTGAGCATGAGTATACCAAAGCTATTTTGGCTAACTATAAAACTCTCGAAAAGAGAATGGCAAACCTAAACATTGCCAAAATGATTGATGAAAAGGGTGACAGCTTTCCGGAAATTAAATTGCCTGATGCCAATGGAAAAGAGGTTGCTCTTACTTCTTACAAAGGAAAATTCATTATTCTAAGCTACTGGGCTTCTCAGGATGCTAATTCTCGTAAACAGAATGAAACTTTAAAGAAAATCTACGACAAGTATAAAAGCAAAGATTTAAAAATGTACCAGGTTTCTGTTGATCAGGATGAAAAGCTTTGGAAAAAGGCAATTAAGGAAGATAAACTGAACTGGACAAATGTATGCGATCCTGAAACTGCCAGTGCTTCTGCAGTTCGCTTGTTTAATATTCAACAAGTTCCGGCCAATTACCTAATCGATCAAAGAGGTGAAATTGTTGGAAAGAATTTGTTTGGTTACAGATTGGAAGAAAAAGTTGCTGAATACGTGAAGTAAGTACTTAGAGAACTTAAAGTATTTATGAGTGCCTTAAGTTATCAGTGAATATTGCTAATTTAAGGCATTTTAAATCTATAGGTATCAATCATACCTACATTTCTGTACTTTTAACTTTAGGCACTTTAAGTACTAATTATGGGAAACAATAATAACAAAATATATTTTGCCTCTGACGTTCACCTGGGCGCACCAGCATTAAAAAACAACCGTGAAAGAGAACTCTTGTTCGTGAAATGGCTGGATTCGGTAAAAGGTGATGCCGAAGCCATTTATCTTATGGGTGATATTTTTGACTTTTGGTTTGAGTACAAACGTGCGGTACCAAGAGGTTTTACCCGTGTATTGGGTAAGTTGGCAGAGATTACTGATTCAGGTATCCCGGTACATTTTTTCACAGGCAATCATGACATTTGGGTGTTTGATTATCTGCCTAATGAAATTGGTGTTCAGGTACACAGGGATATTGTAAAAACAGAAATCAAAGGAAAGAAATTCTTCCTTGGGCATGGCGATGGACTGGGACCATATGACAAAGGATATAAAATCCTGAAGAAGATTTTCACCAACAAGTTTTTACAATGGGCTTTCGCCAGGATACATCCAAACTTATCCATCTGGATAGCGCACAATTGGTCGGGTCACAGTCGATTGAAAAATGGAATGATTGAAGCAGATACCTTCAGAGGCGAAGACAAAGAGTGGTTGGTACTTTATGCCAAAGATGAGTTGCAAAAAGAACATTTTGACTTCTTCATTTTTGGACACAGACACTGGCCCTGCGATATTGATTTGAATGGCAAAAGTCGCTACATCAATACCGGCGACTGGGTAACACATTTTACCTATGCGGTGTTTGACGGAGAAAATATGGAGTTGAAGAATTACGAGAAACCAGGAAACCACTAAGGGCACAAAGGTTTTTCACAAAGGGACACAAAGAATAGAAATCAGAAATAGCAATGGAATATTTATATATCGCAATTGGAATTGCAAAGGGCTTTATCATAGGCTGGTTGGTGCTTAGAAAGAAAATCACCCAGCAGGCATCGCTTCATCGTGAGGAGTTGTTGCAAAAAGAAAATGCATTCATCACCGAGAAAAGTGAATTGTCGCACCAACTATCCATTTTGGAAGAGCGTGGCAATAACTTTAATCGCGAAAGGGAAAGCCTGAACAATGAGCTGAATCAGGAAAGAGAAAAGAACGAGAAGCTAACCCGTTCGGTTTCCATATCCGCCACCGAGCGCAAGAATTTGGAAGAACGCCTGGCAAACCAAAAGGAAGAGTTGGAGGAATTACAGAAAAAGTTCACTACCGAGTTTGAAAATATTGCTTCAAAAATCCTTAAGGAAAATACCAAAGAATTTACCTCTTCTAACCAGAAGAACATGAGTGATATTTTGGGTCCGATTAAGGAGAAGTTAATGTCCTTTGAAAAGAAGGTAGAAGAAACCTACGACAAAGAGCTACGCGATAAAATCAGCCTAAAGGAAGAGGTAAAAAAGCTTTACGATTTGAATGCCAAAATCAGCGACGAAGCCAACAACCTTACAAAAGCCCTAAAGGGTGACGTGAAGAAACAGGGTAATTGGGGCGAAGTTGTTTTGGAAAGAATTCTGGAACGTTCCGGCCTTACCAAAGGGGAGGAATATGAACGAGAAGTAGTGACTAAAAACAGCGAAGGCCAAACCATACGACCTGATGTGATCATCCGCCTACCAGAAGAGAAACATGTGATTGTTGACTCTAAAGTATCATTGGTTGCTTACGAGCGATTTGTGAACTCCAATGGAGAAGAGGACAAGGACAAATTTCAGAAAGATCACATCACTTCCATGAAAGCACATGTGAAGGAATTGGCTGAGAAACACTATCAAAGCTCA
>JAOARS010000393.1 GCA_025210415.1 Marinifilum sp.
AGGAATATCGGGATATTTCGAGGGAATTTGAGGAAATTTATGCCAAAAGCAGGCAAGTTCTTTGAAAAAATCATCTTCATCCAATCTTCACTTTAAAAATTCTTCAAAATATCCCGATATTCTTTCAGATTTTTTAAAGCTAATCTTAAATAAATCTGATTTTCTGTGATAGATATTTTTAAGCGAACTCTGGTTAATATTATAAAAATGAGTAGTTTCTAAATTTCTGAAAACGATTCCAAGATAAACAGAAGCATTAGCGAGTACAACCAACGCTAGTCCCAAAAACATTATTCGGAACCAACACAACAAAAAACCAACTGTTTTTCAGCTATATAAACCCATAGTGCAATATTTTCCGTACAATATTGCACCATTTAAAAATCTTGGAAATTACCATTCAAAACAAGCTAAATAGAGTCAACAATTAAGAGGTAATACGATACCTTCAAGGTTTAGCTAATATTTAGAAAGTAATCAACTACAAAAATTGGTGACACAATTGTCCGAACATTTTCACACAATCAAACCTGTTGGCTTCCACTTCAAAACAACATTTTGGAACCAACAAGTAACGCATCATTAGTATCTGATTTACAAGTGTTTTCACCCCAATACAAATAAACCTCACCCATATTCTGCATATTTCAAATGATTCAATAAATCTATTCAATAATTTAGAGTGTGACATTGGTAGTTTAATACCACAATTCACATGGCAATGTGAACACGGTAAATACAGCAAAAAATGAAAACAAAAATTAATAATGACAAGTAAAATGAACCGAATCTTTAAATTTACGATTCTTTCGATCTGCGCATTAAGCATGATTTCATGCGGACAATCGAAAACTTCCTCAAAAGGAATTATAGAAGAAAATGTGGATTTTGCCAGCAAGCAAATTGGAATTGAAGTTGAAAATATGAATGCCAGTGGTTTAGTATTGAACCCAAGAACAATAGAAAAAGATGGCAGTACCAGGTACAATACTCCGGAATTATGGACAAGTGGATTTTTTCCGGGATCACTATGGTATTTATATGAATTAACAGGTGATCAGAAATGGAAAACCGAGGCCGAAAAAGTAACTGAGACTTTGGATACAGTGCAGTATTTAACTTGGCACCACGACGTTGGTTTCATGATTTATTGCAGTTATGGTAATGGATATAAATTAACTAAAAATCCCAATTACAAAAAAGTAATTATTCAGGCTGCCAAATCGCTTAGCACAAGGTTTCGACCAAATGTGGGTGCCATACAATCGTGGAATGTTAACAAAGGTTGGCAAGCAAAACGAGGTTGGCAATGTCCTGTTATCATCGATAATATGATGAATCTTGAATTATTGTTTGAAGCTTCTAAACTTAGCGGGGATAATAGTTTTAGAGAAATTGCACTTAAACATGCCGACGTAAGTTTAGATAATCACTTTCGTAAAGATTACAGTAGCTACCATGTTATTGATTATGATACCATCACCGGACAAGTGAGAGGAAAAGTAACTGCCCAAGGGTATGCAGACAATTCTGCTTGGGCCAGAGGACAAGGATGGGCCATTTACGGATATACCATTTGTTATCGGGAAACCAAAAATCCAAAGTATTTAGAACAAGCTGAAAACATTGCAAAATTCCTGTTTAATCACCCCAGAATGCCTAAAGATTTAGTGCCATACTGGGATTTCGATTGCAAAGATATTCCAAACACTTACAGAGATGCTTCAGCCGCTGCCGTTATTGCTTCTGCTCTTTACGAAATGAGTACTTACAGCAAGGATAAAGGAGTACAATACAAAGAATATGCAGATAAGATTGTTGAGAGTTTGTCCTCGCCTGCCTATCGTGCAAATTTAGGAGAGAATAACAATTTCTTGTTAATGCATAGTGTGGGTAGTATTCCCCACGGAGCTGAAATTGACGTTCCTTTAAACTATGCAGATTACTATTTTCTGGAAGCAATTTGCAGAAAAAGAGAATTGGAAAAGCTGGCAAAAAATTAATATTAAGATGTCCCTGATTATTTCTCAGGGACATCTTTGTTTTTCATCTATTTATACTTTCATCATATGATTTTAAGTTTAAAGCCTATAAAATCATAAATTAATCTCCTGACAAAAAAGTATCAAATTAAGAATTTGATACCAATTAAATCTAATTCTACCTCTTACTTTCATCAAGTATTATTTACTTGCTACAGTAAGATTCAAGCATATAATATCATGTATATGAAAACAAAAAATAAATACAAATGGTATCTAAGTCAGGTTTTAATTATTACCTGTTTATTAATTAATTCAAAATTATCGGCTCAAGATCTTTTTGTACCCGAAATTATTTCTTTTGAGAGTAATGCTGTAAATAAAAACTGGAACATAGATTCTTCTTCAGAAATAACAACAAGTACTCGTCATTTTAAACATGGAAAACAGAGTTTGAAATGGAGTTGGGAAAACAAAGGTGTTTTAGAACTTAATCAGGATATTCAATTTGTTCCTTTTGATCCTAATGCTAAAGATAAATCGATACCTACATTTTGCTTTTGGGTTTATAATGAAACTCCTGTTGACTCAAAAATAACAGTGCAATTTGCTACAAATACAACAACCAATTGTGAATTTAAATTTGGATTAAACTTTAAAGGTTGGCGTGCTGCATGGGTTGCGTTCGAACGCGACATGAAAGGAACTCCTCAAGAATCAATGAACAAAATGAGAATTCTTGCACCTGAAAATACCTCAGGAAGCTTGTATTTCGATCACATAATGCTTTGTACTCCTGCCGATAGCCGATGGAATACGCCGGATTATCAGGTTCCTTTTGTAAATGCTAAAACTGAAAATCACTGGCTTATACTTTACAAATCAAGTTTAAACAATCCTAAGCAGGAGCTTCAACCTATAACTCAACAGCAAATACAAGCTTTCCAAATCATTAATGATAGATACACCAAATCTATTTTAAACAAGAAAAAAGTAAATGAGAAGCTGATATTGAATTTAAAAAAGCAATACTCCAAATACAATATTCAACGTAAAGACGGAAATATTACAGGTAAAAATATTTGGTTTATTCGTTTTTCAGAAATTTACCAACCCTATACAAAGGATTGGAAAGCTTATTATAACAAAAATGGAAAAGGTTTTAAAGAATATACCAAGCTGATGTTCGATGTAGCATGCAGTTACAACCAAACCAATAATTCTAAATTAAAGAAAGAATTGGAAGAAATGTTTTTTAACCTTTCTGATCATTTGATTGACCAAGGTTGGGCTGAAGGTAGTGCCAACGGAACGGTACACCACCTTGGCTATAGCATGAGAACATATTATTCTGCTTATTTTCTTATGCGTGAATCTTTAATCAGAACCAAAAGATTGGATCAGGCTCAAAAGGCAATGGAATGGTATTCGGGTGTAAAAGAAATATTTGCTCCATTTCATGGCAAGGGAATGAGTATTGATGCTTTCAATACATCAGTAATGGGAAGACTTGCAAGTATTCTTATTCTTGAAAATTCACCTGAAAAAGTACGATACCTAAATGCCTATATTGACTGGATTAATAATGGCCTGGCATATGCTCCGGGTTTAAAAGATAGCTTCAAAGTAGATGGTTCGGTGTTTCACCATGCCAACAATTATCCGGCATATGCCACAGGTGGATATGATGGAGCAACAAAGATGGTTTACTTTTTCAGCCGCACTCCTTTCCGTGTTTCCACAGAAGGACATCAAATTCTAAAGGAATCATTATTGAAAACCCGATTGTTCTGTAATAAGGAAACATGGCCAATCTCAATGTCAGGACGTCATCCTAATGGAAAAGGAAAATTATCTGCTTCACATTACGAACTAATGGCTTTGGCTGGAACTCCTGATGGTGAAAATAAAATTGACCACGAGATGGCTTCGGCTTATTTAAGGTTAATGAAAGGGAAAAGAGTAACTGGCAGTGTTAAGAAGTTTCAAAAAATGGGCATAGTTGCTGAAAATGATCCCAACGGAAACTGGACTATGAACTATGCTGCACTAGGAATTCACAGAAGAGACAACTGGTCGGTTACTGCTCAGGGACACAGCCGTTACCTTTGGGCTGCAGAACACTATATTGGTGCCAACTATTACGGTCGTTATATGAAACACGGTCAGGTTCAAATTCTTTCAGGAGCTGATAAACCAAGCGTATTTACTTCCGGCTTTAATGTAAATGGTTGGGACTGGGGACGATTTGCGGGCACAACTGCAATTCATTTACCATTGGAGCTTTTGCGTGCCAATGTTTTAAATGTTGACCAAGTGACAGGTTACGAGGAAATGTTGATTTCTGATGAAGCATTTGCAGGTGCAATTTCATTGGAAGGTAAAAATGGTGCCTGGGCCATGAAACTTCACGAACATGATAAATACAATGGTTCTCATCGCGCTACAAAATCTGTATTCTTTTTCGACGATAGAATTGTTTGTTTGGGTAGCGATATTGAAAATACCAATTCAGATTATGAAACCGAAACTACATTGTTCCAGAATTATTTGAATCAACCATTCGAGTCCATTCACCTTAACGGAAAGGAAATTAGTGAATTCCCATACAACAACATCAGTAAAGAAAAGAAGTATACTTTATTAACCGACAATGTTGGAAACAGTTTTTATGTGCCTGCACAACAAACTGTAGAATTTGGTAAGCAATTGCAATACTCCAAAGATCAGAAAAAAGAAACACCAAACCAGGGAAATTTTACTACTGCTGTTATTCGTCATGGAAAGGCACCCAAATCAGGCTCTTATGAATATGCTATCTTGGTTCAAAGAAATCATGAGGACTTGAAAATGTTTGCAAAAAAAATGTCAAAAGATTCCAAGGCTCCTTACTCTGTTTTACAAAAAAACAGTCAAGCACATATTGTTCTTGACAGGAAGAGTAATACAACTGCATTTGCCTTGTTTGAAGCAAATGATGCCATTAATTTCTCAGGTGTAAAATCAGTAAATGCTCCTGCACTGGTCATGATAAAGGAAATGAAAGACAAGCAAATCTTAAGCTTATGTGATCCTGATTTACACTTGTACCAAGGGCCTGCTGATGTGGTTATGGAAAATGGCAAAAGAAAGGAAAGAAGCGTTTATTCCCGTGACTGGATCAGGAATGAAAGTAAAATCTCTAAAATAAAAATCTCTGTTAAGGGAAAGTGGGATTTAAAACCAAATGAATACTGTAAATTGATTGAAAGTAATGCCAACGAAACCGTCTTGGAATTTACTTGTCAACATGGTTTAACCCGCGAAGTAGAACTATTAAAAAACTAATACTGATTTGCAGTTAAAAGTCATCTCCCCGAAACCATTCGGAATAAACTTTTTATTATTGATTTTTAACTATTTATCGGAATTATACAGTTGTGTAAATTAACATTTAAAAATGTATAAGATATGGCTAGCAATATTTCAAGAAGAAATTTTATCAGAAACAGTGCTGCAATAACAGCCGGAATGACACTTATTCCCCAAGGATTACTAAGTTCTTGCACACGAAAATCCAAACGACCTAATCTGCTGTTTATCTTTCCTGATCAATACAGGAAACAAGCTATGGGTTTCATGAATCAAGATCCGGTTGTTACTCCAAATATTGATAAACTAGCGCAAGAAGGTGTTGTATTTAGCCATGCTGTAAGCAATCACCCATTGTGCAGTCCGTACAGAGGCATGTTAC
>JAOARS010000394.1 GCA_025210415.1 Marinifilum sp.
ACCAAGGATAAAAAAATACGTAGCATGCTTGAAACTTTTTATAATTAGTTAAAACTTTTATAAAGATAAGCGCAATGAGCTTTATTAAGGACAAATTCCTTACTTATACAATCAAATATGTTTTAGGTCTAAATAAAAATGGAAATTGATTTACATCTTCCATATTAAAAAAAACATCTATCTATTCACAACAATAATGATCTTTACACTATTTAGAATAAATCTAATCAAGTTCATTTTCATTATAACACTCCCTGTTACTGAATTTTTAAGACTTAAATGTCTTTTATTTATTTACAATAACTTTCTAAAACTCACTGATAACAAATAAAAAGTTTTTCTGGCTTAAGATTAGTCTTTAAGTCTCCTTTAACAAGTTTTTAACTTTCTTATTCATTACCTGTAAAACCTATAAGAATAAAACTATTATCTTGTATATAAATTCAAAATATACACCTAATGAAAAAATTAGCATTCTCCATTCTTTTTGTAACTGTCATGCTATTGTCAGCCTGTAAAACTGAAAATCAAAAAAAATCAATTGATGTACCGGATGATAAGGAAAAAATCACAGTAAGTGAAGTTATTAACGGAAGTACATATTCCTACATAAAAGGGATAAATAATAATGAAGAAATATGGGTTGCAATTAGAAAGCAAGCTATTGAAATAGGTAAGGATTATTATTATAGTGAAGCTTTGGCTATGAAAGATTTTCACAGCAAAGAACTTAACCGAACATTTCCAACGATTTACTTTCTAAATTCTATTTCCGGTGAATCATCATCCAAAACAAACTTTCATCATGCTCCAAAAATGGAAAAACCATCAACAGCTAAAATTGAAGTAGATATTAAGCAAACTAAAGGTTTTACCAGTATAAAAGAGATTTATAAAAACAAATCACAACTCACAAACTCCATTATTAAAGTAAAGGGCAAAGTAACAAAATTCAATAAGAATATATTAAACAGAAACTGGATTCACATTCAGGATGGTACGGAACACAATGGTAATTTTGATTTAACAATTACATCTAATCAAAATGTAAGTATTGGTGAAATATTTGAATTTAAAGGTTTTTTAGTTGTAAATAAAGATTTTGGAGCTGGTTATAAATATGATGTTATTCTTGAACAAGCCGAAGTTTTGAATAACTCGAAAAACCAATAAAACTTATAATAAAATATTGCTTATTAAATTTATTTTATATAATTTTAATAGCATCTTAATTACTACATACATCATTACTTTTAACCCACTAGAAAAAACGACTTCGGTCGTTTTTTTATTTATAACTCACCTCAAATCGATATTGTAGCAGTAAAAATTTCAAATCAGAAATGGCATAAAATACTCAACATCTATTTTATATATTGATTGATTTGTTAATTTTATTGCTGATTTAAAATTCAACTATGCGAAACATTCAGTTACATGAATATATAAGTTTTGTACTGATTCTTCTATCAGTGGTTAGTATAGCCGCATGTACATCGGACAACAACTTAATTTTTAAATCAAACCAATTTAAGGTTTATCCTAACAGGGTTGAACAGGGTGAGTTTATCGCAATTGCTAAAAACAACAAAGAAATCCATTCTACTTACCCTAATTTAAAAAACAACAATTGGAAACTAAAGCGTAAACTATTTAATTATCCTGCCTATCAATCAACTCACACCCTTTTAAATGCCGTTTACAATTTATCTATTGAAGAAATAGATCGTAAAGTATTAGGAGATAGTATTTTTTCTTTGGAATATATAACAACCAATACCTTAGGATATTCGGGAATGCTTTCCATGGCCCTGCTTCATCCCAAAATATGTCAGAACAGTTTACTGCAAAGAGTTAAAAACGACAGAATTATACAAGATTCAGGAACAGGCGGCTCATGGCCTTTAAGTTCAGATCGTTTAATTTGGGCAATAGCTGCATGGGATATATACAAAGTTACCGGAGATAATGATTGGTTAAGAAGAACTTATTTTATTATAAAAAACAGCATTGAGGATGACATTAATGTGATTTGGGATTATCATTCGCACTTATTTAAAGGTGAAGCTTCTTTCTTAAATTGGAGAGAGCAGTCCTACCCTGCCTGGATGTCGCCAACAGATATATATGAGACTTATTCTCTCTCCAATCAAGTTATCCATTATAAAGCATTACAGGTTTTAATTGAAATGGGAAACTTGCTCAATAAAGATATCCAAAAATACAAACACATTTCTGAAGCTCTAAAAGCAAGCATAAACGATAAATTTAAAATCGATACCAAAAAGTATTTAAGTCAGTTTAGGTATAAAAATTTTGAATTGGTTAGCGAACATTCAGACGGACTTGGAGAATCTCTTGCCAACATTTGGCAAGTAAACAAAAAATCTGTAAAAAATATCCCTGTTACCAGTTTTGGAATTCCTTGCTTTCATCCTCAAATTCCTAACTTGCCCAACTATCACAACAATACAATTTGGCCCTTTGTTCAGTCAACCTGGAACTGGGCTGCTGCAGAAAATAAAAATATCAAGGCGGTAAAACTGGGACTTGTATCATCAATAAGATCTACTGCCTTATTTTTAACCAATAAGGAAAACTTTTTAATCGATAATGGCGATTTTCAAAATACGGAGCATAATTCTGATGCCAATTTATTAAGTGCTTCTGCTTCTATTTCGAACTTCTTGCATGTTCTGATGGGAATTAGACTCACAACTGATCAGCTGGAATTTGAACCTATTATTCCAAGAGAATTTAAAGGAAAGCAAATCCTTAGCAACTTAAAATATCACAATTCAATTCTTCATATCGAAATTTTAGGCTTTGGAAATAAAATTAGTTCTTTCACATTTGACGGCATTCCATACAAAAGAGCTGTTGTACCTAAAAACATTGAAGGCCATCATAAGGTTGTGATTAAGATGAACAACCAAATTCCAAATAATGAAAATGTAAATTTAGTTGAAAATCAGACTTCTCCCGCAACGCCAGTACTCTCGTACAAAAATGAACAATTGCAATGGAACAACATTCAAACTGCTTCGCATTATAAAGTGTATCGAAATGGAGAATTACTGCTTGAAACAAAAGACAATTATATGGTAGAAGTTAATTTCGATCGACCTGTTGAATTTTGCGTTCAGGCTATTGATAGCTTAAACAATCATTCTTTTTTATCGAAACCTGTAATACTTTTCAAAAGCAAATATGAAAAATTTCTAGAAGCTGAATTATTTCAAAACAAATCTAAATCACCTTTTGTTGTTTTTAAAAAAACAGATAAGGAACCTTATTATTTCCAAATAAAAGCCACACAGGCAGGAAATTATAAACTTAGCTTTTTGTATGCTAATGGCAACGGAAATGTTAATGAAGGAGACAAGTGTGCAAGTAGAAGTTTGTGGCAAAATAGCGGCTATTTAGGGTCAATTGTTTTCCCTCAACGAGGCAAAGGAAATTGGAATGATTACGGATATTCCAATACGTTTAAAGTAAAATTAAAAAAAGGTTATAACTTCTTTAAGATTAGCTTTGAAGAATTTAACAACAATATGAATGGGGAGAGAAATGATGTTCGAATTGATAAAATTAGATTACTAAGAATGGAATAATTTTAATGCTTATGTATTACGATATAGTCGAAAACATGGATGATGATAAGGCCGATCAGTACGATTGGGAAATAGTTGATGGTAAACCACGCTATCGTTGGTATAAGTATGCCCTTAACTCTGTTTACATGATTTCTTCGATAGATGAAAAAATCAATATTGAAGATATCCCTTTCGATGATCTTGATCCGTGGTACGAATGCGTTGACTGGGTAGCTAAAAACGACCCCGAAGCTTTGATGCATATCATGAGCAAACTAGTTGATCCAGTTCATAATATTGTGAAAAAAAAGCTATTAGAAAATCTGGAAGATAGAGAATATTATTCGGCTTGTGTAATTGTAGAAGCTTACCTCCAATCAAAACCAGAACCTAAAGAACGAATTTTCAATCGACAAAAAGAAAAGTATACCAAAGTTGTAAATACAGATATTGTACAACAATTGGAAGATATGTCTCAAATGCTTCACAATATAAAAACCACTGCCAAAGAAAAATTATACAAAAAAGATTTACAAGAACCTTTAAGCTATCTGCTCAATGTAGAAAAATTTGCAGGATCTAAAATTGATGGTTTTATTGAAGCATTGGAATGGATGCACAAAAATTCTCCTGAAGAATTAAAGCTAATATTCAATACACAAATTCTTATTGAAATAAAAGATAACTTTCTCAATTATTTAGCTACACAAGAACTATATCATCTTTGTTCTTTCCTGTCAAAATGCATTCCTGTTATCGAAATGGATTTCTATTTCGAAATTCCTCCTTACACAGAAGAGTTTTCTGATGATGATTTTGAGTCATTCGATGATGATGAATAATTTTTTGTTATCAACTGATTGCCATCTGCATAACTTATAAAATCAACACCTGTAAAAACAAAAATTTCTAAGTTTTTAATATAAAAGGACTCTAATTGAGTCCTTATCTTACTTAGAAACTGTTTAAGTTTTATCCTTTTTAAGCATTTGGTCT
>JAOARS010000395.1 GCA_025210415.1 Marinifilum sp.
CTTTACAATTGATCCCCTCACTTTGGTGAGAGCATCAACAATAAAAAGCTTTTAAAACTCTGTTTCCGACACAATCGGACAATAGACAGTTTAGATTTTCTATTGTGCATCGGATTGTGAATTTATTCGTAACCCGAACTTTAGTCGAGATACAAAATACAGGTGCCCTGAGGGTATCACTCCAAGTGATGCTCTCAGTTGTTGAAAACAGAACTGTATTTTCTGTATTGTAGGTTACAATTGATCCCCTCACTTTAGTCGGGATACGAAATGTAGATGCCCTGAGGGTATCACTTCAAGTGATGCTCTCAGTTGATAAAAACAGAACTGTATTTTCTGTATTGTGGTTTACAATTGATCCCCTCACTTTAGTGAGAGCATCAACAATAAAAAGCTTTTAAAACGCTGTTTCCGACACAATTGGGTAAAAAACGGTTTAGATTTTTTTATTGTGCATTGTATTATAGATTTATTCGTAACCCGAACTTTAGTCGGGATACGAAATATAGATGCTCTCAGTTGATGATATCTTGTGTTTTGATTAAATCCAATATAACAAGTTAATTTCTTACTTCGAACTCACATTAATTAAGCTGTTTTCAGAATATTAGATTCTTGTTGGTATTGATCTATTTAAGGGAATTTCGTAATTTGAATGTTATTTGAAATTTTGTTAAACTGAATTCTACCTGATATGATGATGACGACAACTGAAATGATGAAAGTTTTGCGTGCTGAAAAAATAAACACCTGGTTCGATTTGGGCCTGTTTATTGATCGTTTTAAAGAGAACAAAGCAATTCCGGTTGTCGAGTTTAAAGATTCTTTTTCAAGTTTTAAATCAGATATTAACAAAAGAGGAATTGCATTTGTTACATTCTACTTTTCTATTGATGGAGTTAGCATTGAAGTTGAAAAGTATGCCAAAACATTCAGGTATAATTTTGGGCATGATATACCTGTGCATTATATAGCCGGAAAGTTTTATCCGGAAGCTGCAAAAATTATGGAACCTGGTACCAAAACTTGCACTATTGAAGAAATGCAGGCTTTTGATGATTGGGATTTGTACAAGGATTTCTTTTTTACAAAATTGGAACGTGGAAGCAAAGAATACAATGCTTTAATTTTAAAATTCTGGAAACAAACCCTTACAATTTGTGAAAAATTAGGACAGTATATAGAAACCAATAATATTGGATTGCTTTATTTAATCAATCTGTGTTCAAATCCGGGAAATGTTTCGGCGGCTTTGGCTACGGTTTTGGTTTCGGAGTATATGGGAATTCCGGTTATTAACAACAATCATGATTTTTACTGGGAAGGCGGAAATTCAGAAATAACAAAAGAGGTGAAAGGTTTAAAAAAGGGGCCTCGCGATTTCTTTTTTCTTAACTCGCATTTGGGTGAATTTTTTTCTCAGTTGGAAGTATTGTTTCCCTGGGAATCGCGTTCGTGGATGAATGTTAATATCAACAAAAAACAAAGTGATCATTTGATACATTACAAAGGTCATAATCCTGCCAATGTTGCAGAAATAGGTTCGGCAGTTGATATGAAAGAGTATTCCGATATCAACAAAAGAAGAAGAATAGAGTCGATGTATCAAATGGAGAAAATGCTGAGCAGATATCACAAAGATGCATTGATAAGTTACTCGGTAAAGGATGTATTAAATTATAAACTTGTGAGTAGAAAAAATCCTGAGCCAATTTATATTGGTTACAAAACCAAGGCAATGCACAAGTTTTTATCAGAGAATATCATTTTTCTTCAGCCAACTCGTGTGATTTCCCGAAAAAGAATTGAATTGGGTTTCGATTTGGTGAATAAGATGCTGCAAGTTGAAAGCCTGAAAGAGAAGATCAGAGAATCGGATGATTTGAAGATTACCATCTTGATTACAGGCCCTATTCCATTGGGACAATATCCGTATTTTCAAAAGTTATTAAAGCGTTTTCAAGAACTTTTGGATAATATAGACAGGGAATTTCGTAAAAGAGTTTACCTGGGATTTTTGTTTAGCGAAATGGATAAGGAAAGGTTTAAGAATCATTTTAAAAATCCATTGGGAATACCTGATCTTTATAGCATTTCGTCGTTGATTTTACTACCATCGAAAACAGAAGGAAGAGGCTTGCCTATATTGGAAGCTGCTGCTGCCGGTGTACCAATTTTTTGCAGAAGATATCAACCCGAAAATGTATATGCCGAAGTAATAGGAGAACATTTACCGGAAAAAGAAAGGTTAAAAGTAATCGAGTTTACCGGAAGAAGCATTAGAGATTTGCATGTAACAGAAGTAATTGAAAAGGTATTTTTTCCGCATATTCATCACCGAAGTGTAAGCCATAACAAAAAGGTGATTGAAAAGCGTTACAGCATTAATTCGTTAAATTCTTGTATTGATGAAATTGTTACCAAACTTTACTTGCAATTGAAATCGAATAAGGCAAGTTTAAAAGAGGTAAAGGGCCTTTATAATGAATACAGAAAAAAGCTAAGCTTTAAGAATGATGATGTAAATGCACTTTTACATACCGAAAACAGACATTACCTTCCCGGATATGGTAGGCTTGGATTTATGCTTTATTTAAAATCGCTCATAGATCCGAGTTCTTTTAGAATGGAGGAACAACAAATAAGAGGTGGTACTTTTTATTTTGCTCGAAAACAGATTGAGGATCATCCTGATTCGGAAAATTTAAGCCTGAAACAGATTCATCAGTTCTACAATTCGATTGATAATTTATTTGCAGTTCGCGACAAGGAAATTGAAATAAGACATGATCATTCTTTCACTTATCGCCACAGAAATAAAAGCCATTATCCATTTCACGATTACACGCACCAGGAATTGTCGGGAATGGTAAACCTGATAAAATCGAAACATTTGCCACCTGGTATTGGAAGAAGAATTAGTGGTTCTTCACGTTTTTTTCTGGATAAGAATTTGGCTCTTTCTCAGTTGACTTCATCATCGGTGATATCAATTGATGACAGAGATTTTCTTTTCAAGAAGATGAAACAGAATGTTCCGATGGCCTATTTCCCGGGTAAGTATGTAAAATATGAGCTGGAGTATTTCATTCTTAACTCTATAAAGAACAGGTTGGAAATGGATATGTATGATCCGATTGATGATGAAAAATTGGGTAGGAAGAATATAGAAAATGTTTATGTATTTGCACCTGAAGAAGCTTTAACCAATTGGACTACAGCTACTGATATTCGTGAATTTATTGAGAAAGGATCGGATCAGGAATTAAAACTATTGTATGATAAAAAAATCTTACAAATTATTTCGATAGAATCGCTTACTGTAGGAATTCACATACCGCAAATGGGAGAGAAAGCTTTATTGGTATTACGAGGAGTAATGGAAAAGAAGGGTAACTTGATTTCAAACAGAAGAAATGCTGCTTTTATGACTGATATTTTAAATGTTGACAGGTTTCATA
>JAOARS010000396.1 GCA_025210415.1 Marinifilum sp.
AAAAAAATACATAATTATGCAAAAAAACAATAACAAAGTTACATTTGCAGGAAATGCAATGACTTTAGTGGGTACAGAAATAAATGCAGGAATGAAAGCTGAAAACTTCACAGCTCTTGGACAAGATTTATCTCCTGTTCAACTTTCTGATTTTGATGGAAAAGTAAAAATCCTTTCTGTATTTCCTTCAATTGATACCGGTGTTTGCTCTGCTCAAACTCACAGATTTAACAAAGAGGCTGCTTCTCTTGATAAAAACATCCAGATTATTACTTTATCGAATGATCTTCCATTTGCCCTAGGTCGTTTCTGTGGTGCTGAAGGCATCGAAAACCTGGTAACTTTATCGGATCACAAAGAGTGTGATTTCGGTTACAAATACGGATTTGTAGTTGAAGAATTACGTTTATTAGCCCGTGGTGTTGTGGTTATCGACAAAAACAACGAAGTAAAACACGTTGAGTATGTTGCGGAAATAACTGAAGAGCCAAACTACGAAGCTGCATTAGAAGTAGCAAAATCTTTAGTTTAAATTCAATAATTAAGGAATAAAACAGAAAGCTCCTTTGGGAGCTTTTTTAATATTATAAAATATGTACCTATTTTTCGACACAGAAACCACTGGCTTGCCCAAAAGATGGAATGCACCAGTTACTGATCTTGATAATTGGCCACGCCTGGTACAATTGGCTTGGTTATTATACGATAGCCGAGATCAGGAAATCAAAAGCGCAAATAGAATTATAGTTCCGGAAGGATTTGCAATTCCCACTGAAGCTTCTGATGTACATGGCATAACTACACAAAGAGCTTCTGATGAAGGAATAGATCTCACAGATGCTCTAAATGAATTTTCGTCGGCATTGGATGATACAGAATATTTGATTGCACACAATATCAGCTTTGATGAAATGATAATTGGGGCTGAATTTTTGCGCAAAGATATTTCGAACCAATTGGCAAAGGTTCCAAAGATTTGCACCATGAAAACAACAACAAACATTTGCAAAATTCCGGGACAATATGGATTTAAATGGCCCAATTTAACTGAATTACATCAACATCTTTTCAATAAGGGTTTTGATGATGCTCACGATGCACTAGCAGATGTTAGAGCTTGTGCAGATTGTTTTTTCGAATTAAAGAAATCGGGATTGTATCAACAGCAAGGAAGTTTGTTTTAAAATTAAATACTCTTCGTGAAAAAGAGAATTAAATAGTAACCAGCTATTTAATTCTCTTTTTTGATTTTTCTAAAATCAACCTTGGTTAAATCTTCTTTTATTCGTGTACTTGGTCGAAACGCCATTTTTACACTTTTAATTTTCGATGCATTTATTTGTTCCGGTTTATCTACTCCTTCTCCACTGATATGTAAGGAAAATGTACCCAAATCACCCAGCTCCACACTGCAATTGTCTTTCAAAAAAGACGGAATCTGACTTGTAAAAGCCTCCAAAACCCCAATTACATCAATCGTACTAAAGGTTGAAGTTTCTGATATTCTTTCGGCAATATCTCTTAAGTTCTTCTTTTCTCTACCTGCTACTCTTGGGTAGTATTTCTCCTTCTTACCTTCTTTTTTTAAAGGTGAATTCATTTTTACCGCTTTGTATTTTACAGCCATATCCTTAAAGAGTAATCTATTAAAACCTAAGAACTTATTCTTTCATTAGTAATACTCTAATATAGTAAATTATAATATATATTAACAATTTCTTTTATATATATTAGAATGATATTTGATATATGTATAATATAGTTTTAATATATATTAAAATGACATTAACTAACAACAATTTATATAAAAAAAGCCATCTGCATTTCTACAGATGGCCTTTAATCTATCTTTGAAAGATTGTTTCACTTCACAATTCCAAACAAATCGTAATCTTCACAGTCTGTTATTTCAACACGGTAGAATTCTCCAACTTTTAAATCTCCATTCTCAACTGGAATCAAAACTTCCGGATCTACTTCGTACGAATCAAATTCGGTTCTTCCGTAATAATAATCACCTTCTTTTCTATCGATCACTACTTTTAGTACTTCACCCAAACGTTTTTTGTTGGCCTCCATACTAATGTCCTGTTGGATCAACATGATTTCTTCTTTTCTTCTCTCCTTTTCTTCTTGTGGAATATTATCCTCGTAGTTATTCGCAGCATAGGTATCCTCTTCGTCAGAATATGGGAATACGCCCAACCGTTCAAACTTCATCTCCTGAACAAATTGTTTTAGGTCTTCCATATCTTCCTCTGTTTCACCCGGATGACCAACAAGCATGGTTGTTCGAAGCGTGATTCCTGGTACTTCTTCACGAATTTTCTTGATAAGATCAATGGTTTTAGCTCGATCTATGCCTCTTCGCATCAAATTTAACATGTTGTCACTTGAATGTTGCAAGGCAATGTCGAGGTAAGAGCAAACTTTCGGATTCTCACGCATTAATTTTAAAATCCCGTAAGGAAATTGTGTTGGATATGCATAATGCAACTTGATCCATTCCAAACCTTCAATTTTAGATAGTTCCTCAACCAATTCTGCCAATTTCGATTCTTTGTACAAATCGATACCATAATAAGAAAGGTCCTGAGCAATTACCAAAAGCTCCTTTACTCCTTCTTTTACAAGATTTTTAGCTTCTTCAACAATATCTTCGATAGGACGAGAAATGTGCTTGCCAGTAATAATTGGGATGGCACAATATGAGCATGAGCGATTACATCCTTCAGAAATTTTTAGGTAAGCAAAATGCTTGGGAGTGGTAACCACTCTTAAATTTTTAAAGTCTGGCACATAGTCTTTATTCAACTCTTTCACCATCGATTTCCAATCGAACTTTCCAAAATATTTATCAACTTCCGGAATTTCTTCACTTAGTTGCTCTCTGTATCGTTCCGACAAACATCCCATTACGAAAAGCTTATCGATTCTACCATCCTTTTTTGCTTCTACATATTGCAGTATGGTATCAACAGATTCTTCTTTCGCATCACCTATAAACCCACAAGTATTAATAATAATGGTTCTGGCATTGCTATTCTCTTCTTCACATGTAACAGAAAACTGATTTGCATCCAATTGTTTCATTAACAATTCGGTGTCGACCAAGTTTTTTGAACAACCCAAGCTTACAATGTTGATTTTATTTTGACTCATACGACTTTATCTGAAATTAAATTTTGGCAAAAATAGGATATTTTACTCTCTTTTCCACTCTTTCAAAAGCAATTCCCCGTATATAAAAAGAATAGGCTGCCAATTCTGACAGCCTATTTTAATATCGCAAAGTTTTTATCAATCGAATAATGATGCTACAAACTCATCGCGGTTAAATACTTGCAAATCTTCCATTCCTTCGCCAATTCCAATGTATTTTACCGGCACTTTGAATTGATCGGAAACACCAATCACAACACCACCTTTGGCAGTACCATCTAATTTGGTAATTGCCAATGCATTTACTTCGGTTGCTTTGGTAAATTGTTTTGCTTGCTCGAATGCATTTTGTCCTGTCGATCCATCAAGAACCAAAAGAATTTCGTTCGGAGCTTCAGGAATTACACGATCCATAACACGTTTAATCTTACTCAATTCGTTCATTAAGTTGATTTTGTTGTGTAAACGTCCGGCAGTATCAATGATAACCACATCAGAACCTTCTTCTTTTGCCTTTGTTAAGGTTTCGAAAGCAACAGAAGCTGGATCGGCTCCCATTCCCTGATTCACAACAGGAACTCCAACTCGCTCCGACCAAATAATCAATTGATCAACTGCAGCAGCACGGAAAGTATCGGCTGCTCCAAGCATTACTTTTTTACCAGCATTTTTGAACTGATGAGCTAATTTTCCGATTGTAGTGGTTTTACCAACACCATTCACTCCCACTACCATAATAACATACGGATATTCTGATTTTGGAAGTTCGTATGCTTCGTAATCACCTTTATTGTTCTCCTCAAGTAAACCAGCAATTTCTTCCTTTAATATTCGGTTTAATTCTGATGTACCTAAAAATTTATCTTCAGCAACTCTTTCTTCAATTCTTTCGATGATTTTTAATGTTGTGTCCACACCCACATCAGAAGTTATCAACACCTCTTCCAACTCATCAAGTACATCGTCATCAACGGTAGATTTACCAACAACAGCTCGGGAAAGCTTTTTGAACACACTCTCCTTTGTTTTGGACAATCCTTTATTAAGATTTTCTTTTTTCGATTTCGAAAAACTTCCAAATAATCCCATTTCTTCTAAATTTTAAGCTGCTAAAGTACAAAAAATCATAAAGACAAACAATTAACAATAAACGATTTAAATTAAAACAATAAAAGTTTTAGTTTAAAGCATAAAAAAAGCTTCCCGAATATTCAGGAAGCTTTTATAATTCAGTATGATATGAATTTCTTACTTCTTAGCAAAGAAATCCTTAACGTTCTCGTTTGGTACAATCTCTTCTTTAAAAGAGTATGAACCAGTTTTAGGTGACTTCACCATTTTGATTACTTTAGCGTAACCACGGCCTTCACCTTTCTGTAGGGTTGCTACTACTTTCTTAGCCATATCTTAAATTATTTAATTTCTCTGTGAAGGGTTACTTTCTTCAAAATAGGATTGTACTTCTTCAACTCCATACGATCCGGAGTATTCTTCTTATTTTTAGTAGTGATGTATCTTGAAGTTCCTGGCATACCGCTTTCCTTATGCTCAGTGCACTCAAGAATTACTTGCACTCTATTACCTTTTTTAGCCATTTTCTATGCCTTTTTTTTAATAATTTTTAATAAATCCTTTTTCTTGAGCTTTTGTAAGTGCACCTTTTAATCCTAATTTATTAATTAGACGTACACCGGCAGCAGAAACTTTCAATTCAATCCAACGATCTTCCTCAGGAAGATAGAACTTTTTAACGAAAAGATTTGGATAGAATCTTCTTTTAGTTCTTCTTTTAGAGTGAGAAACATTATTTCCCACCATTACGCTCTTTCCAGTAATTTGACAAACTCTTGACATAGTCCAGATTATTTTTTTCCTTAAACGCTTTTCAAACAGGTCGCAAAATACGTAATAATTTTCTAAAAAATCAAATTATCTCACAACTTTTTACAGATATATTTTCGATCAACTACAAACACTCGCTAATCTGCAAAAACAATACGTTTCTATGATTTGCACGAATTTAGAATAACAAACAATAAATTCCTGAATTGTAAATTGAAGTGATCGTACATGCAAAAATAAAAAAATCCCTCTGCATTTGGAGGGATTTTATCAATTATATCGATTTATTCTTTACTCTTCTTCGTCATTCAAAGATTTAAATCCTTTACCGATAATTTCATTTGCTTCCGTTACATTTACAAAAGCCTCAGGATCTACCGATCTAACATGAAGTTTAAGAATTTCCAGTTCTCTACGGCTCATTACAGAGTATACCATTTTTCTTTCTTCGCCAGAATAAGCTCCTGTGCCTGTAAATACGGTTGCCCCACGTTTTAAATCTCCTTTGATTTTAGATACGATTGATTCGTACTGATCTGATACAATCATAACTGTTTTGTGATAGTTTGCACCACTCACTACCATATCTATAATTTTACCTTCGATATAAATAATGATTAATGAATAAATTGCAAACTCCCATCCAATTGTACCTGTTTCTGTTGGTTGTACCAATGTAAATAGCACAATTAAACCGTCAACTATCATTACCAATTTGCCTAGCGATAATTTCGTGTACTTCGCTAAAATCATTGCAATAATATCAGATCCTCCTGATGTTGCTCTGGACTTAAAGATCATTCCAATTGCAATTCCATAGAATACCCCAGCTACAATTGTATTTAGCATTGGATCTGCAATTACTTTTGCATAATCCGGAGAAATATAAGTCTCCATAACCCAAACTGTAGCAAGAATGGTTGCAATACTCACAATGGTTTTAACTCCAAATCGAGGCCCTAAAATTATGGTACCGATAATTACCAATGGAACCTCCATTGCAAAAGTACAGTAACTAATTTTCCATTCATACAATGTATTTAAAACTGTAGCAAT
>JAOARS010000397.1 GCA_025210415.1 Marinifilum sp.
CATTATTCTTCTGCTATTTTAAGTTTACACTTCATTAAAAAATTGCGCCGTAACTCTGCTATGCCTTAATTTTTTAACTTGTCTAAACTCAAAATATTCAAAACAATTTAACGCTCATTCCAAAATAAAATTGGTATTAATATGATTTTTAATAATACCGATTAATTGCATTTAGAAATATTTCTCGCAGATATATACCGATTTTCACAGAATATATTCGACAAATTATACCAATTGGTATAAAAACAAAAAGGCAGGTCCCCACCTGCCTTTTTCTAACCCAAAATGATTTCCAATACGAAACTTTTAACCCTAAAACCTTATACAATTCATATTGAAATGCCGATTCGATCAACATGCCTAACCACTACACTCCCGAATCGGAGTGCAAAGGTATACATTATTTTTAATCTACAAAGAAATTCAAGATTAATTTTATAATATTTGATTCTAAACAAGCTACAACTCTTATAACTTCCTAATTTTAAGTATAAAAAAAGGCTGTTGTTACAGCCTTTTCTAAATTATTTAATCAATATTTTTTAGTTAAAAACAGCATCATCCACGCCTTTGTTTACAAGCAATTCTGTAATGGTTAAGGGCATTTCCTGCGGCCCCATCTTAGTAATGGTTTGGAATGGATATTTAACACCATCAACCTCTTTGTAATTCTTGTACAACATGATAACACTCATACCTTGTTGCTGTGCAATAGTTTTTACTTTTAAACCTGTAGATGCATTAAAAAATTCATATTTTGAATTTCCTTGTGGATCTTTAATTTCAAGTTTATAAGCTTTTACACCATCAACTTTTTCAGCTCCAACAAGTTTCATTTCATAACCTAATTTTTCCATAGAAAGCTCAGGGCATATTTGTGCTTGTTGTTTAAATCCTGCCAATTGTACTTCATTTGCTGCCATTTCCTGTCCTTGTGCAACTACTCTACCAACAGTTCCATTGTAATACATTGCTTGCATCACCTGCCCATTCATGGTCATTTTCATACAGAACTTTTCATTGTTTTTCTGAGCTGATTCCACATTAATACTCATTGGACCCATTTTCATTTCTCCCTTAATGCTAACATCCTTAACAGCTTCCCACTTTTCACGACCTCCAATCGCCTCGATGTAATTATTAATTACAGTTTTACAACTTAGTCCTTCTGGAATTGCATTAGGATCTTCCTTGATAAGCTCTCCTTTGAAATCATACTCTTCCACTCTACCTGTTGAGCTTAACTTAGCCAAACGCTCTTTGTATTTTCTATCTCCAACAACAAGGTATAGCGCATTATTTGCATCGGTATATTTCTTTGCCATTTCCTGCACATCATCCAAGGTAACCTTATCTAATTTTTCAAGGTAAGTTGAATAATAATCTGTTGGTAAGTTATATCGTTCTATTCCCATAGCAAACTGAGCTATAGTAGCCGGATTTTCCAATGATCTTGCAAAGTCTCCTGCCAATGTTGCTTTGGTCATGTCCAAGTGATCTTGTGTCAGTCTTGTGTCGCGAATGTGATTAATTTCAATAGCCATTTCCACTAAAGCACTATCAGTAGCTTCAGCCTTAACTTCTGAACTTGTTAAGAATCTACCCACCAATTTGTCAGGTGAAAGGCCAGAACCTGCCCCGTAAGTATATGCTTTGTCTTCACGAAGGTTTTTATTCAATAAACCTAAAAATCCACGTCCCAGCATTGAATTCATAACCTGTGCTGGAATTACATCAGGATGTCCTTTTTTCAAATCAATCCAGTTAATGATCTGAACCAATGATTGAGGAGCTGCATCTTTATTGGAAAGAATAACACGCTTCCCTTCAATTTTTGCAGGCAATTCATATTTATGTGCAGGAACTTCTCCTCTCTCCCAATCACCAAAATATTTTTTCACCAACTTCTTGGCTTCTTTCGTGGTGATATCACCAACAATTGCCATCATTGCCACATTTGGCTTGAAATAAGTTGAGTAATAGTTTTTGCAATCATCTAATGTAATATTCTTAACCGTTGCTTCGGTAATAACATCTCCGTAAGGATGATTTGGACCGTAAAGCACTTTATATCTTAAATTTTCAGATATTGATTTTGGATCATTTTCGCTTGATTGTAATCCCGACAAAGTCTGCTTTACAATCTTATCGAACTCGTCTTTTGGAAATGAAGGGTTCAAAGTAACATCAGCCATCAATTCAAGGATTTTCTCCTTGTATCTTGACAAACCACCAGCTTGAACTCCCCCTGAGGAAGCACCAATTTCTGCACCAATAAAATCAATTTCTTCAGCTAATTGACCGGCACTGCGTTTGTTGGTACCACCTTCAAGTAAATCTCCCAAAAAGGAAGTATATCCGGCTTTATTACCTTCAATAACAGGATCGTTCATGAACGATAAAGCAAACTGAACTTTTGGGAGTTTATTATTTTCAACAACCAACACTTTTAATCCATTCTTTAGTGTAAATGAATCGTAGTCTCCCAACTGAATTTTTGGAGCGGGACCAGCCGCTGGTGCTTTGGTTCTATCAACCTGGGCATTTGCCGAAACAACAAAGCAAACTGCCACAAACAGGATAAGTATTCTAAATATATTTTTCATCTTAATCTTTTTTCAATTCTTAATAAAGCAAAAGCAGTGAAAGTTTTTATTCATTTTTCTTAGGTAAATAATAAAGAACTACACGATTTTTAGGAACAAAGTATTTTTTAGCTACTCGTTGAATATCTTCTCTTGTAACTGCAAAGTACTTACTCAACTCTTTATTCACTCTTTCTGTATCCTTAAAGTAAGTATAGGCAGTCGCTAAGTTCTCTGCACGCTTTTCAATTGTAGCGTTAGAACTCACCAACTCATTCTCTACTTTATTTCTTAGCTTTTGAAACTCTCTTTCTGAAATCAACTCGCCCTGAACTTTCACAAATTGAGCATCCATCTCATCTTCTAAAACTTTAGGGTCAACATCCATGTTAGGAACACCAAAAGTTAAAGTTAAACCTGGATCTTCATTTGGCATTGGGAAAGCAACAAGTTCAAGCGCCAATTGCTTTTCGTTAACCAATGTCTTGTACAAACGAGAACTCTTTCCGTCAGTCATTAGCGTGGCAAGCATATCAACAGCATAAAAATCCTTGGTTCCTACTGCAGGAATATGGTATGCTTGAATTACAGCCGGAAGTTGAATGTTATCGTAGATGGTGTCTCTCACCTCAGTAGTTTTTTCAGGCTCAACAATATTTGGTCTGTAAATGTCTTTTGTGCCCTTAGGAATTCCTGCGAAATAATCATCGATTAACTTTTTTGCTTCCACCATTTCAAAGTCACCACAAATAGTTAAAACAGCATTATTTGGCACATAAAATTCTTTATAAAAATTCAAAAAGTCCTCATCTTTTGCATTGCGAATATGTTCCTCATCTCCTATTGGAGTCCAGCGGTATGGATGCTTTTCGTAAGCATGAGCCATAGTTTGTGGAAGAATTGTTCCGTAAGGAGGATTGTCGTAACGTTGTTTTTTCTCTTGAATTACAACTCCTTTTTGAGTTTTAATACCAACCTCATCAACTTTAGCATGAAGCATTCTCTCCGACTCTAACCATAAACCTAAAGCCAATTGGTTAGATGGTAACATTTCGAAATAGTAGGTTCTGTCAGTCGAAGTGTTCGCATTCAATTCGCCTCCGGCTCTTGATACATACTTGTCGTACTGGTGACGAGGAATGTTTTTGGTTCCTTCGAACATTAGGTGTTCAAAAAAGTGAGCAAATCCTGTAAGTTCCGGATTTTCATTTTTAGAACCTACATGATACATCACAGAGACTACAATATTTGGAGTAGTGTGATCTTGCTGAAGAATAACATGCAGACCATTGTCCAAATCGTACTCTTCGAACTCAATTTTTCCGCTTTGGGAAAAGCCACTTGCCAGTACCGTAACTACCAGCAATGAAAGCAGTAGAAGCTTTTTCATCATCATTTGATATTATTTACATTATTAAACAGATTATCTTTCATCTAAAACAGTTAAGCAATATTAGATCATTCTGTATATAATGTCAATTTTTTTGGATGAACCCTGATTTAACTCGATAAAAGTGGCTTTGTTACAGTTAAATCATATATACTAAACAAAAGGGTTAAAATTTGTTAATTACAAGCAATAAAAAAGAAGGACACTACAGAACTCTATCTTCACTATTGAAATATATATTAGGCCTGTTGTAATTACAAACTTAAAATAGTTTCAATATCCTCAACTCCGTACTTGCAAGAGAAAGTAGCCTTATCGCCTTGTCACCATTACTAAGAACGCACTTTTACATTCACACATAGTGATTTCTTGATGATAACTAACCTAGCATTTTAATTTTTGACCATGGTCATATTATATTTTTACCGTGGTTATATTTTATTTTCACCGTGGTCAAATTAAATACACATAAGGACCCAATGATGTAAATATCCGCACTGCTTCTTTATTTTCTCCTAATTATGTGAGTGTGTGATTGAGTGATTTTGTGATTGCGTAATTGTGGATGTGAGGATATCAACATAGAACCATTTTTCTCCGTGTTCCTCCGTGATCTCTGTGGTGAATAGAATTGTTATTTTGTGAATTTGTTATTTTGTGATTTCGTAATTGTGTAATTGTGGATGTGAAGATATCAACATAGAACCATTTTTCTCCGTGTTTCTCCGTGATCTCTGTGGTGAATAAAATTGTTATTTCGTGAATTTGTTATTTTGTGATTTCGTAATTGTGTAATTGTGTAATTGTGGATGTGAGGATATCAACATAAAACCATTTTTCTCCGTGTTCCTCCGTGATCTCTGTGGTGAATAAAATTGATATTTCGTGAGTGTGTGAATTTGTGAGTGTGTGAATTTGTGAGTGTGTGAATTTGTGAGTGTGTGAATTTGTTAGTGTGTGAATTTGTTATTTTGTGATTTCGTAATTCCTAATTCGTAATTCGTAATTACTTTCTATTGTGTAATTATACCAATATTACCTGGTACTTCAATTTCAAGACTTTCAGAAAAAAAGAGGAGCTCCTTAGAACTCCTCTTCGCTATTAAATATGTTAGGTCTGTTGTGATTACAGAGCTAAAACGGTCTCAACACTATCAATTCCTCTTTGAATTGCTTCAATATTTAATGGAATTAATTTGTGGTGACGTTCAGGTAAAGATTTTTCCAAACCTTTCTTAACATTTTCGATTTTAACGATAGGCTTCACATTTAAGAATCCACCTAAAATAATCATGTTAAAAGTCTTAGGATTTCCCATTTCTGCAGCCAATGCAGCACCAGGAATTTTATAAATGTTAATATCTTCTCTTTCAGGATGACGGGTGATACCGTTTGGATCATATAGCAATGTTCCTCCTGGTTTAATATCACTTTCAAATTTATCCATTGACTGCTGATTAAGAATGATAGCTGTATCAAACTTCTTCAAAACAGGTGAACTAATTCTGTCATCACTTAAGATTACTGTTACGTTTGCAGTACCTCCACGCATCTCAGGACCATATGATGGCATCCATGATACTTCCTGATCTTGCATAATACCTGAGTAAGCTAAAATTTTACCCATTGAAAGTACACCTTGACCACCAAATCCTGCAATGATAATTTCTTCTGTCATTTTTTTACAGTTTTAATCGATTTAAAATGGAGTTCTATTCATCTTTTAATGTACCCAATGGATAATGAGGGAACATATTTTCTTTCATCCACTCGTTAGATTGAGTTGGAGATAATTTCCAACCAGAACTACAAGTACCTACAATTTCGATGAAAGAAAGACCTTTTTTCTCTCTTGTATTTTCAAATCCTTTACGGATTGCTTTTTTCAATTTTCTAACCGCACCTGCAGTTTCTGCAGATTGACGGGTTACAAAACGTGTACCTGGCAGCAAGCTTACCATCTCGCTAATTTTCATTGGAGCACCTGTAGAACCACAGTCACGTCCGTAAGGAGATGTTGCAGTAACCTGACCATCCAAAGTAGTTGGAGCCATCTGACCACCAGTCATACCGTAAATTGCGTTGTTCACAAAAACAACTACAATGTTTTCACCACGGTTACAAGCGTGAATAATTTCAGCACATCCGATAGATGCCAAGTCACCATCACCCTGGTAAGTAAATACATATTTATCCGGCATTAAACGAGCTGTAGCAGTAGCCAATGCAGGAGCACGACCGTGAGCTGCTTGTTGCCAGTCAATATCTAAATAATTATAGGCCAATACAGAACAACCTACTGGTGATACACCAATTGTTTTATCCTGAATATCCATTTCTTCGATAACTTCAGCAATTACCTTGTGAATTACACCATGTGTGCAACCTGGGCAATAGTGCATTTCGTTATCCAAAAGAACACTGGTTTTTTTGTAAACCAAGTTCTCTTCGCTAATAATATTATTGATCTCAGTTGTTGCTGTCATAACTTATTTTCCTAAAATTTTTTCTTCCAATGCTTCCACAACTTCTTCTGGTGTAGGAATAATTCCACCATAGCGTCCGTAGTGTTCCACCGGAACTTTACCATTAACTGCAAGTCTAACATCTTCTACCATTTGACCAGCACTCATTTCTACAGATAGGATACCCTTAACCTGTCCCAACATTTCTTGTATTTGTTTTGTTGGATAAGGGAATAGAGTTATAGGACGTAACAAACCAACTTTAATGCCTTTTTCTCTTGCAAGCTCAACTGATTTCTGGCAAATTCTTGCACTAGATCCATATGCTACCAACAGGTATTCTGCATCATCACATTCGAATTTTTCGTATCGAACTTCATTTTCTTCCATCTTACGGTATTTTGCCTGTAACTTATGGTTGAAAATTTCTTGTTTAGCAGAATCCAAATCCAAAGAAGTAGAAATATTTCTCTCACGTCCTGATTTTCTTCCATTGGTTGCCCACGAACCAGAAATCTTTTCAATCTCTTCGTCGGTCCAACGAGGCTTATAATCAGCCAATTCAACTTTTTCCATCATCTGGCCAATTACACCATCAGAAAGGATCATAGCTGGATTTAAGTATTTAAATGAAAGTTCGAACCCTAAATCAACAAAATCATTCATTTCCTGAACAGAAGCTGGTGCTAATACGATCAATTTGTAATCGCCGTGACCACCACCTTTAACTGCCTGAAAATAATCTGACTGAGCTGGCTGGATTGTACCCAATCCCGGGCCTCCTCGTACAATATTTACAATTAATGCAGGAAGCTCAGCTCCTGCCAAATAAGTAATCCCTTCAGCTTTCAGGCTAATACCAGGACTCGATGAAGAAGTCATTACTTTTTTACCGCAAGAAGCTCCACCATAAACCATGTTAATAGCAGCAACTTCACTCTCAGCTTGCAGAACCACCATACCAGTTTCATCTTCTGGTTTGCGGATCATTAGGGTCTCCATAATTTCGGATTGAGGAGTAATTGGATATCCGAAATATCCATCGCAACCACAGCGAATCGCTGCTTCTGCAATTACCTCATTTCCTTTCATTAAACGAATGTCTCCCATTACGAATATTTTTATAAATTTTTCAGATTTTAGTAATAAGTACTTATTGCACTAGCTAGCCTTGGCTCTGTAAACTGTAATTACAGTATCAGGACAAACCAAGCCACAGCTTGAACAACCAATACAAGCATCCGGATTGGCCATATGAGCATAATGATAACCTTTACCATTAACTCCTCTTGCCAGTTCGATAACCGATGTCGGACAAGACACTACACAAAGGCCACATCCTTTACATTTTTCGGTATCAACTACAATAGCACCTTTAAATTTTGCCATAGCATTTATAATTAAAAATTAAATGTTTTTACTCTCTAAAGGTAACAAATTAAAAGCATTTTTCGCGATTCAGCTTTCAATTTATCATCTCGTTAAATTAACTGAGATTCAACTCCTTACACCTAAACACTAGAATTTACACTCAATCTAAATAATATAATCCATTAAGGATTAAAACATTATGTCTTTTCAGCTTAATTTACTTTCCAATTGATGATGTTTTTCAAACTCTTTTAATCTGAATTCAAGATCTTTGAATTGATCGCGAGAAATTTGAGAAACACAAGCTCTTAGTCCTTCTTTTAAGCTACCAGTTTCATTCAAACAAATAGCAGAAATACCATAATACAACAATTCTTTATTCAACTCAGCCCCTGACATTCCAGGATATGAAACTGTGAAATAAAAACCATCAGCCAATGGAACATTTACATCAGTATCATAAACCAATTCGAAACCATTTTCAAGGAACATCTTTTTCATGATTTGAGCTCTCTCACCATACTCCTTTACATCATTGATAAAATCGAAGCTTCCTTCGTTGGCAGCTTTCAACATTGCGCAAAGAGCATATTGTGCAGAATGAGCTGTTCCCGATGAAAGTGTATATATGATTCTGTA
>JAOARS010000398.1 GCA_025210415.1 Marinifilum sp.
AAAATTATCGAAATGTATCACCGAAAAAGAGATGTGATGTTACAAACTTTTGAAGATTTTATGCCCGAAGGCGTAAGTTGGACAAAACCTGAAGGTGGATTATTTTTATTCTTAAGCCTACCCGAAGGAATGGACGCTGAAGATCTTTTTAAGATTGCAATTGAAAAGAATGTTGCTTTTGTTCTTGGCTCGGTATTTTATTGCGATGGCAGTGGTAAAAACACCATGAGAATTAATTTCTCGTTTATGGATGAAGAACAAAACAAAATTGGTGCTCAACGTCTGGCTGAATCAATTGAAACATTGATGAACAATTGTGTTGAAATTTGATACCAATTCTTTAATTTAGTAAGTGCGTTTGTGTTCATCATTGAGCCAAACAATTATTTAATAATTATAAATCCTAATTCTCACCTTACAATGAGAAAAGAGGGAGTTCCGAAAAGAACTCCCTCTTATTATCTTAATAACAACTATTGCTAATTCTTAAAATTCAATAATTGTATTCCAATTGTGTTTGTCTTCAACAGTACCATACTGAATGCCACGAAGAGTTTCATATAACTTAAAGCTAACTTCACCAGCTTCAGTACCATAATTGTAATCGATATTGTTATCTGCATCAACAATTTTGCGAATTGGCGAAATTACAGCAGCAGTACCACATGCACCCGCTTCTGTGAAATCTCCAAGTTCTTCAACTGTAATTGGACGACGCTCAACATTCATTCCCAAATCTTCAGCAATTTGGCACAAACTCTTGTTTGTAATAGAAGGCAGAATGGTGTTTGACTTTGGAGTAACGTAAGTGTTGTTCTTAATTCCGAAGAAATTAGCAGGGCCACACTCGTCGATATATTTCTTTTCCTTAGCATCTAAGAACAATACTGCCGAAAAACCTTCATCGTGGGCTCTGGTTCCACCTCTTAACGAAGCTGCATAGTTACCACCAACTTTGTAGATTCCTGTTCCCTGAGGAGCAGCACGATCGTACTCACGATAAATTACGTAATCAGTAGGTTTAAAACCTTCTTTAAAATATGGTCCTACAGGCATTACAAATACTGCAAAAGTATATTCATCAGAAGCCTTAACTCCTACCTGAGCACCATTTCCAAACAATACCGGACGAATGTAAAGAGAAGCTCCTGATTCGTATGGAGGAATCCATCTTTCGTTTAATTTAATCGCTTTGATTACAGCCTCACGGAACAATTCCAAAGGCATTTCAGCCATCATGATACCATGAGATGAGCTCTGAAGACGCTTACCATTTTCGTCAATGCGAAAAACTCTTACTTTTCCATCAGGACCTTTAAATGCTTTTAAGCCTTCGAATGCTTGTTGTCCGTAGTGCAAACCTGTTGATGCAATGTGAACATTGATTTGATCAGAAGAAGAAACTTCTAATTCTCCCCACTTTCCATCACGATAGTGACAACGAACATTGTAATCAGTTTTAGTGTATCCAAAACCAAATTCTTTCCAGTTAATGTTTTCCATTTCAGATTTGAATTTATCGATTAGTGTTATTGCTTATTTGTTTAAAATACTCTAGACAAATGTATTAAGAAATTTACTCTTTTTACCTACAAATTCATGCTTTTTTTCTTATTCTGCTTTCAATTCGATAAGATATCCGTTGTGTTTTCGAATATTTATAACTTTTCCACCTTCAAATATCAGGTACTGTCCTTTTATCCCTTTTAAAACACCTGTAAACTCCTTTATTTTATCAAAACCAAAACTGCTTATTTTTTCAGGAACTTCTTCAACAGGGTAGCTAATATCATACACTTCATCCTCATCGCAAACATATTGCTTTAGCTCAGGATGCAATTTATCCGATGCATTCTTCTTCTCAGCTAACAGATCAATATCGTTTGAACCATCTTGTTTCAACATTTCTCTCCAGTTTGTTTTGTCAGAAAAATGCTCTTTCAATGCCACCTCTATAACTCCTGCAATGTGCCTGTTTGGTGTTTTGGCAAGCTTTATGGCCTTACTCGCTCCCTGATCAATCCAACGAGTAGGAACTTGCGATTCTCGCGTAACACCAACTTTTAAATTGCCCGAATAAGCCAAGTAAACGTAATGCGGTTTAAGCGAATTTTCCTTTGCCCATTCCATATCGCGTGAAATGCCTAAATAAGACAAATCTAACTCAGGACGCACAATGCTCGGATCGGTTTGTGGAAGCGTGGTAAAACATGAATAGCAATATCCTTGCGAAAAGGATGTCTTTGTTTTCCTTCCACAATGAATACAGTTAATCTGATCCAAAAACTTCAAACTGATCTCTTTCCCGATTAGCGGATTCATGTCTGTTAAATCATCGCCAATAGGCAATTGATATTGAACCTTTTCTCCCAATTGGGTGTGCATTTTCCTGATGTTTCCTTGCATGAATTATAAATTTTCCTGTATGGTTTTAATCATCTCATCCAGCTCTTTTTGCTCGAAACCAACTCCTTGCCAGATGATCTTTCCTGATTTATCGACAATAAAGTTACGAGGAATGTACTGACTGGCAAATTTTGAATAAATTTCTCGCTTAGGATCGGGAGCAATAGGAAAAGTAAAACCTTTTTTCTTGTTCCACTTTATAAGTTCATCTTTTGTATGTTGGCGGCCAATTGAAATCATTACAAAATTTTTGTCTTTGAATTTCGGCCACAAATGTTTTTGAACTTCCGGTAATTCCTTCATGCATGGGCCACACCAAGTTGCAAAAAAGTTAATTAAAACAACTTTGCCTTTCAATTCGCTTGAAGCGATTTCTTTTCCATCAAGAGTAGTTACTGTAAACTCAGGAACCTTATCTCCTTTTTTTAATAAAGATCCTTGATAATCGCTTGCTGTAAGGGTTAGCGCAACAAACAAGGAAATAAATGTTAGAACGATTTTGTTCATGTCTGTTTTGGTTTAATTATTTAGCAATCGGCTCTCAGCATTTAACTGGCAGCTTTTTTTATTCTGTTTGACTTTTGGACTATTCAAGCTTTCGACTTTTCCAAACTTTTTACTTTTACACACTCCTCTAAATCTCCCCTAAAAGGGAAACTTTTGGGCGGTTATATTCAAATTATCCTTAACATATGCTGAGATGAATATACTAGCCACTCATGCTGAAAGCTTGAAGCTAACAGCTGATCATTTTCTTTTACTGAATCAAATCATTGGTCACCTCAACAATCTTATACAGCTTGTCCGAGCGGCGAATCAT
>JAOARS010000399.1 GCA_025210415.1 Marinifilum sp.
AAAAAATCCCAAGCAAAGCTTGAGATTTTACTTAAAAATGGCAATTTTCTTCTAAATACTTTTTAATTCTTGTACTTTCTGCATAAAAACATTCAATCTCTTTTCTGAAATCGGATTCTCCCAAAAACCATTTTCCTTAAAGTGCGAACCTACAATAAAACCGGAGGCGTAATTCCAATATTCTGATAAATATTATATCAGTTAAACTGCCCATTCTTATCTTTTAATCGCACAAGCAATGGCAAGTAAAAAACGATCCCAATTAATGAAAAGAATAAACCACCAATTGTTCCTGCTACCAGTGAGAACCAAAACACCTCATTTTTTCCGGCAACCAAGAAAGGTATCAAACCTAGAATAGTAGACACAATGGTAAGAAGTATTGGAATAATTTTGTGTTGATAAGCTTTTACGTACATTTCAAATTCAGATCTGAAATTTTGCTTACAGATATTATTCCAATCATTTACAATATACAAGGCTGCATTTACCGATATTCCACACAATAAAACAAAAGCTGCATAACCTCCCTGATCGAAATTTAATTCGAAAAGATAAAATGTTAAAAACACTCCTATAAATGAAATTGGAATCATGGCTATAATTGCCAATGGCTGGATAAATGATTCCAACAGTATGGCGCAAATAAAATAGATAATAAATACAACCAAAACTATCAACCAGTAGGAAGCTTTATCTTTATCGCTCCACCAGCCGTAATATGCTTGTTTTTTAATACTATATCCCAGAGGAAGTATTTTCTCAGTTTCTTCAATATATCTTTTCATAACTCGGTTGCCCAATTTTCCCGGCCCAATAAAATCGTACTGAACAACCAACTGGTACTCTTGATTTTTTTTATAGATATCGTTGCCCACCCGCTCTTTATTTATTGTCGTGCAATTGGAAAGTTTGAATTCTTTCTTTCCTATTTGTACAGGAGAATTGTTTAGGTGCCAAAGATCATAAGAGCCTGCCCTGTCGGAAACAAAATTGATTTCTTTTTCCTGGCCATCAAGCATAACTCTTTGAGATGCTGAAACTCCAAGCACTTCTTTTAAATATCCATAAATATGAGAATAATCAATATTGTGCATTGCCAACAGCTCTTCATTCACCCGAAAATTGAATTCATATTGCAAATTGCTGTTCCAATTTGCATTGCCTGCAATTTCGCATTCTTTGATACGGGAGTTTTGCAGCAATTTCAAGCGCAAATCACTGGCGTAAGTATTCAGTGTTTCGTAATTATATCCGTAAAGAACAATTCGGGAATTACGAACACCATCTCCAACGGCATTTGAAAATCCTCGTCCAACACCATACACGCCCCAATCCATACCACCATAATTAATGGCTTTTTCAGTAACAAGATTTTTTAAGACATAGGGGAAAGAGGTGTATTCGGCCGAATCGGTAAAATTGATCGTTATTCTTCCATTTTCGGGAGAGTATATCTTACATTGATATTGCTGAATTTCTTTAAACTGCGACAGATAATTCTCCATATACATCATAGCTTCATTCAACTGCAAAAGTGTACTTCCTTCGGGCATTTTACCCACAATATTCAAAGCAGTTTGTTCAGGTTCGCCATAAAACGATTGTTCAAACACATTCTCGGCAAATAGTCGCAAACTTCCGCCCAAAATAGTTTCCAATGCCTGCTTTAAATGTTCTTTGTACCAATCAGAACCAATGGTTTTATTGTAAATTTCCTGCATTTTTCCTTCTCCCTCCAACTCATCGGGTAAAAGATGAAGGGGCAAGCCAAAACCCAAAATCATTACAAGCGCAAAAGCCATTCGCCATCGTTTTGTAAACCTCACAATGGTTTCATAAACTTTTCCTGCTCGCAAAACTCGTTTCTTGCGAATTATTGATTTCCCGGATCGTTTAGGCCTCAGTGGGAATTTATGAAGTATTGCAGGAAGCAATAGAATTGCCACCAGCAATGAAACCGACAGGTTTACAATCATAACAAGAGCAAAATCAATCAACTTGAGCTTTTGTTCTTCGTTTAAGAAAAAGATAACACTTAATGATCCTATGGTAGTTAATGTAGCTGCCAAAATGGCAAGAAAAGCTCTTTTGTTTTTATGATGCTTCATATGATCCAGCATCACAATGCTATTGTCGAGAATAATTCCAAGAGAAACGGTAATTCCCGCCATTGCATAAAGGTGAATTTCAAGTTTTAACAGGTAATAGAAAACTGCTGCAATACTTAAATTTACCAACAGGCTTACCAGAATAATGCAAAGGTAGCGCCATTGCCTGCTAATGATTAATACAAATAATAACAATATAAAAAGTGACAAACCCGTACGCCAGGCTATCTTCTCCAGTTCTTTGCCAATATATTCGGTAGCATTGTATGTTTGAATCATAGAATATCCATGCGGTAAATCAGCCTTAAGTTTTTCTACCTCTGCCTCCAAACGATTGGCCACATCAATCTGATTGGCTGTTTTTTCAGCATAAACAATCATGTTGATGGTATTTAAACCATTTATTCTGAAATATGAATTAGCTTCCTTTTCTTTATAGGTAAGGCGAGCAATATCGGCAAGATAGATTATCCTGTTATTGATTTTTGCAACCGGAATTTGCGATGCCTGTAATTTATGACTCCCTTTTGTTTCTACATGGATATGGGTATATGTACCTTTCTCTTTCGACAGTATTACCGCTCCCAGTTCTCTTCTGCTAAAATAGGTATTGATACTTTGAATTACCTGCTGTGTATTAATACCCAAAGCCATTAATGTTCTGCTATTGTATTTTACTTCCCAAACAAAGGGAGTAGAACCATATACTTCCACATTATTAATTCCTTGAATGAGACTTAAACCAGGTACAATTTTTTCTTCGGCAAATTGCTGTATAAAATAAGGGCTGGCACTTGCATTTAGCGTATATGATATTAAAAATTGACGGCTTTCATTCTCTGTTTTCAAGCTTAAATAAGGGTAACTCACTCCATCAGGCAGTTCCGGAAACACCTGGCGAATTAAAGTAGCCATTTCAAAACGAGCCATATCCAAATCCACATCCTTGTCGAAAGCAACTTGTATGTTTCCGTATCCTTCTGACGATTTAGATCTGATTTCCTTCACACCCTGAATGGAATTCAATACTCCTTCGAGCCTGGATGTAACTTCCTTTTCCAAAACCCTTGCACTGGCTTTGGCCCAGGAATAATTGACACTTATTTCCGGCAAAGAACGCGATGGTGTAAATTTCACATTCAGCAACGGCACAAAGCAAACACCAATTATTGTGAGTACAATAAAAAAGATAATGATGGAAAATGAATGATTATTCTTCAACTTCATGGTAGTCAGTTACATTTCTTTCAATTGTGTATCAAACAATTCTTCCAATTCTGTCTGTGCTTTAAAATCGTAAAGTGTATATTGCTGAATTTTAAAATAATACATCCAATAATCTTTTAAGTGATTGAGATAATTTCTTTCTGCAGTGGTTCGTTTTTTCAATGCATCGTCCAATTGCAAAACAGTTATTTTTCCTTCTTTAAACAGATGCAAATTCACATCATGAGATTTTTTAGCTACCTCTGCAGCATGTTTGGCATTCTCAACCAATCTTTTTTGCAGATTAAAATCAATCACTTTCCGGCTCACTTCTTGCACAAAATCCATTTCTCTCTGTTTTGCCTGTAATCGTATTACCTCTCTGTCGCTCAATGCCATTTTGTATTTTCCTTTTCTCTTTCCCCAATCCAATATTGGAATTTCAACACTAAACTTTACCTTTTGCTGATCCAAAGGCTTCTCATAAGCACTGTTTAATGATTCTGCCTGTTGATTCAATCCGTAACTGGCGGTTAAGGTGGCTTGAAAGCGACTTTCCTTTTTGGTTTTGTCTACCTGCATATCGGCCTGCATTTCATTTTGCTCTTCTTCCAAAATCAAAGGATTATTTTTTAACGCCAAATCAAGAGCATAAGCAGCATTTATATTTAAGTCAGAAATATTCTCGGGTAGTAACAAATCGTTGGTATTTTCTCTTTCCAAATCAAGAAAAAGATTCAAATCAAAGCGAGCTTGTTGCAATTGCTTTTCAGATTTCACGAGGTCTATTTCTGCCTGCAAAACATTCAGTTCAAGGTTTAATAGTTCCGATTGCTTTATGGCAGCTATTTCATATCGTTTTTTACCAATATCATACAGTAAACCTGCGTTCTCTTTGTTCGTTGAAGCAATCCGTTCATCTAAATGAGCCAAAACCTGGTTGAAGAAGAGTTCTATGGCCTTTAAATTAATGTACTGAGAATTGGCTATGTAATCTTTTTTTGCTTTGGCAAATTTTAGGGGAGCTAACTTACTCATCCACTTCTGTTCGTTATAGGCAAAAAGCGGTTGGATTAGTCCAATTCTAACCGGAGTAGTAGTGTAGCTTTTACGGTCGGTATCTCCATAGTTTTCCAAACGTCCAAAATCAGAATCAACATAAATGGTTCCTCCCGTTAAGGAAACATTTTGCGAAAGAGACATTCGCGCATAGGAATACAAGCTTTGTTGCTCCCTGAATTCATCTAAATTAGTTACGGAGTTGTAGCGCGAAACAAAGGAACGGTTGTAATCAAAAGGAGTCATTCCTAGTGTGAGATTAGGCAAACGATCGGCTAAAAACGATTTGTATTCCCATTTTCTGGCCTGAAACATGTTCTTTTGCAAAAAGACATCCAAAGAATTACTTTGGGCACGCTTTAACACTTGTCCCAATGTCATTGTTGTTTGTTGAGCCTTTACAAGACTACAAAATAACACAAGTAAAACGATGAATATTGTATTTTTCACTTTCATATTCTTAATCAGTAATAAACTCCAAGCTACAGGTTTCTGTTTAAATAATAATAACATAGGGGAATAAAGTACAAACTTACCAGAGTGCCTATAAACATTCCTCCTATAACAGTAATTGCCAATGGTTTTTGCAATTCGGCACCCAAACCATCTAAAAATAAGAATGGCAAAAGCGCAAGAATAGTTGTTATGGAAGTCATTAAAATAGGTTTCAATCTTCTTTGCCCTCCTACCAAAATGGCCTTGATTAATCCGTAATTATCCTCTTTTCTTAATCGATTAATGGTATCAATCTTTAAAATGGAATCGTTGATAATAATGCCCGACATTACAATTAATCCTATTAAAGACATTAGGTTTAGAGTACCTCCAAATGCCCAAAGAACCAGTAATGCCCCACCAATGTCTATAGGCACCTCAAGCAATACAACTAAAGGCTGACTAAACGATTCAAACTGCGAAGCCAATATGAAATACAGCAACAGAAGCGACACAGCCAGAATTAATCCGAGCTGTTGCACCAACTCGTTGTTCGAAAATATACTCCCGGTAAAGTTTACATCCACATTTTTAAATCTCTTTACCATGTTTCTTACTTTCTCTTGACTAACAGCTAAATCGTGTTCGTCGATATTTAATTTGAATGGAACAAATTCTCCCTCTTTTCCAGCAGTAATGCTTTTTAATGTTTGGGTTGGATATTGTTCTACCAGTTCACTTAAACTATACTGTATGCCGTCGCTGTTCATTATTTTGCATTCATCCATCAGCTCATACAGGTTCTTTCCTGAGTCGCCCAGTACCAACGGTATTCGATTTTGATTGTTCCTGATTACATCAAGTTCATTATCGTTAAAAGCTGTTTGCAGTTGCTTGTAAAACGAATTAATATTTACTTTATAAAGCATCAATTTTAAAGGATCAATGCGTAAACCAATCTGCTCCTCAAATGTCTGCGAAGCCTTAAATTCATTTGGAAAGTTTTCCCGAAATTCATTTTGAAGTTGCTTAATTTGTTCCAGTTGGTGCGATTCACTTCCCTCTCTAAAGTTTAAGCGTGAAACCAATGGAGATTCATCGTCGGCAAAAACCTGCTCAAACAGATTTTCAGGACTCTCAAACTTGTATTGTGCTTCGGAATAATGCTGTTTCAAGTAAATTTGAAAATAATTTTTCAAGCCTTTCATTTGCTTATCGGATCTTGCCTTAAGATAAATCATTGCTTCGGAGGCTGAAAGTTCATGCCCACGATTCAAAAGATATTGCTGCTCTCCTATCAAAATTGAACTCTGATTGATGCTATCTTTTATAGCTAACATTACTTCTTTCGTGCGTTTGTGATTCTCTTCAACATTTATGCGGTCGTTCCAATCAATTCGTACAATCATTTCATGCTGAGTTACTTTAGGCAGCCTGCTTTTTGGCAATTCAATCAAAAGTGCAAATGCAACTCCAACCAAAAGCATAAAAACCAACCACGATAAACCCTGGTTTCTAAATACTTTTCTCAAACCTTTCTCATACAAACTCGCATAATTCAAAGCTCTTAATCCCTGAACCCATTTGTCTAATTTTCCCTGTTTTTCTCTTTTGTAAAACAATCTGTAGTATACAGGAAGCAAGGTAATTGAAACCAATAATGATACAAACAATCCTATACTAACCGCTAACGCCTGATCGTAAAACAATGCTCCGGCAATTCCGGATATAAAAATCAATGGCAGAAATACTGAGCAGGTGGTCAAAACCGAACTCAGCAGAGGCCGAATGACTTCGTTGGTTCCTTTTATGCATGCTTGTAACAGGTTTTCTCCTCTTGACCTAAATTGAGCAATGTTATCAATTACAATAATAGAGTTGTCAATCATCATTCCTATGCCCAATACCAAGCCCGAAAGAGATATGATATTTAAAGACAAACCTGCCAAATGAAAAAACAACAGAGAAATGATAAGTGAAGCTGGAATTGATATTCCTATCAGCCAGGGAGCACGAAAATCTTTCAAAAAGAAAAACATGATCAGAAAGGCAAGGCTGGCTCCCAACAGTAAACTCTGCTTTAAGTTATCAATAGAGTAATCCAGCAATTGGGTTTGATCTTCGGAAATTTCAAAATCAATATTGGGATAGTCTTCATGAAAATGATCAATTAGTGCTTTCAACTCATCTTTCATATCCTGAATACGAGCATCAGCTTGTTTTATAATGGAGAGCGATACAGCCTCCTTTCCATTAATCAGGGCAAGTCCTATGCGATTCTGTTGAACCAATTCCACATCAGCAATATCTTCCAGTCGTAACAGCTTGCCTTTTACATTCAGATACAGTTTTTTTAAATCATTTACATTCTGAAAACTCTTTGCAAAGTGAATGTTGTACTGATAATGTCCATCGCGAATGCTTAAATTTCCAAAATCAATATTATTTCTTTTGATTAAGTTCTCAATATCATCATATGAAATCTGATGCGCTTTCAACTTTTGCAAATCCGGTTTAATGGATATTTCAGGAAATACCTTGCCCGTAATATCAACCATAGCAACAGGAGAAAGTTGTTCTATGCGTTTTCGAATAACGGCATCGGCAAACGTACTCAACTCCATAAATTGCTGCGAGTTTTCATTCTCTTTAAGGCTAAGGTT
>JAOARS010000400.1 GCA_025210415.1 Marinifilum sp.
TATTCTAAAGCAGTCTGATAAAATCAAACTAGACAAAAACGATGATGTTTTAAATGGTATTGCCTGGGATTCTGAAAATCAAAGGATGTTTGTGACTGGTAAGCGTTGGCCTAAGTTGTTTGAGATTAGGATTGCGAAGAAATAGGTAGTAAACCAACCTCAATTAACCCATCAATAAATAAAAGGTACTTTTCATATTCTTCGAGAAGTATTTCTTTGTTCAAAATGAATTTCCCAGTTTGAAGTTTGATTTTAAGTAGATCGGAATCATGTTGAATATTGAAAACAGATAAATGATCTTGAATCAGAAACCTACGAATTTCAGAATTGGATAGAAGATTTCTAACCTCTCTTCCTTTATTGGTTTCGAAGCCAATTGTACTATCAAATGTGGAATCTCCTGTTTTGCTTTTGCCAGAGCTGAATAGTTTTTCAAAGAAACCTTTTCTCCATAAATACAGGTAGAATTTATCTTTCATTTGTATTTCGGATGTAATTTTCATGCGATCTGTATAGCAATCTTCATATTTACCCGGCGATTTCATGAAAGTTGAGTGTAATGTGATCTGTAAACCATGATGCACTGTAAAAATGCGTAAATGGTAATAATCATGATCTATTATTCCAAAGTTTTGCTTTTGCTGAGTAATTTTAAAATCACCTCCTATTTTATCTGCGATTTCCTGCCAAAAGTGTTTTGGGTTGCTTGGGATTTTGAAAGATTCTCTATTCATTTTTGTCAGACTTTGTGTTTAATATTTCGGCGCTTTATATCTCCTCCAAAAATTGTAAAAACTTAAAGAAGAGTAGGTAATTACTTTATTAACAAAATTGTATCGCATTAAAAAGTGTATGATTCGATAACCCAGGAATGTGAATAAAATAAAAATTAGAGCATCAATTACAGACCAAACACCTTTTGTAATTGTTGATTGATTAACAATTTCCCAAACGGCAAAATACTTAAGCAAAGCAATTAGTAAAGGTGATATAATCATTGATGAAATTAAAATTATTACAGAAGCAAAAGAATGCATGGTTTCTATGGCTCGTTCATTACATTGATTAACGCAACGCATGCAGCTTTCACATTTATATGTCCAGAACGGACGATCATTTACTATGCTTATTGCATTAACTGGACATTGTTCAATGCATTTGTTACACTTGTTGCAAGAACTGCTTGCTATTAATGTTTTTGCCAGAAAAAATCGACCAATAAAATAGTATCCAAGTGCAATTGGAATTAGTAAAATATCAATAGGTAACGATAATAGAGCTTTGTAAGATTTTCTGCCTGTTATCAGTTTTGTAGCAAAATTATCAACGATTATATGGCAGCGTTTGTAAATTGAGTTTACTACCTTTTCTTTTAGGCCAGGATGAAGAATTAACCAATTTGAAGGGAGAGCTAATGGTTGCATGCCTACGACTTTAAATCCTTTGGCTCGGAGTATAAGTGCAGGTAAGATTTGTGCCAATCCACTTAAACCAGGAATAAATAATGTTGATAGTTTTAAACCTCCTCGTGTATTCAATAAAAAGACATCGGCATTATCTACTTTCGGAAATTGATTGATGAATTGCAATGTGATTGGTGGCAAGTTGAATCCATGAGTTGGCGAGCAAAATCCAAATAAGTTTTTTTCTTTTACATCTGGTTTCTCAATTGTTTCGAACCTGTCGATATTGATTAATTGTGTTTCAATACCATATTCTTTTGCAATATTTGAAATCCAAAGCGAAGCATTTTTTGCATTCCCCGTTCCTGAGAAATAGTAGATAATTAGATTGTCATATTTGCTTTTGGATTGCATCATTTAATATTTTTCAAACTTGGTTTAAAATTTGGTTCATGATACTTGTTCTTCCCTTTCGTGTCTCCTCCTTGTGTCTGATAAATAGACTCCTGAGGGCAAAAGTTAACACATCGCATGCATTGTTCGCAGGTTTTGTTCCAAACAGGTTTGTTATCAATAATTCTGATACTACTTGTTGGACAGATTTTAGCACAAAGTTGGCAAGCATTGCAATTGTCATATACATTAAACAATCGCCACATATTTTGAACTCCAATATATTTAAAGGTCCAATAGTCCCAGTAAAATTTTAATTTGCTGAACCTTTTGGGATAATTAAAGACATGATACTTTATTACTCCATTTAAAATTTCTTTTGCAATTTCTTGTGTTTGAATCAGACCTTTATGTATGATTTGTTTTGCATCTTCCGATGAAGGAGGAAATGGTGGTTTGGGCGAAGTAGTCCAATTATTCGGCATTTGAATTACCGCGGAGTATATAATCTCGCAGTTCTTTCTGCTTAGTATTTTTACACATTCTTTTATTGCAAATCCTGACTCATTTGAATCTCCTGCAGTAACTACGATAAAAACCTTTTGTCGAGTGTTAAATCGTTCGATTCCTTTAAGATATTTGTAACATATTCTTGGTATTCCAAATGCGTAAACAGGAAAACAAAAACCTAATAAATCTGATTCAGGAATTCTTTTATCATCTATGGCAATTTCGGAAATGTTTGTTGAATTAATATTTTCTGAGAAAATAGCATCAAAAGTTTCCAAAACTCGAAATGAATTTCCGGTTCCTGTGAAATATTTCAATTCAATTTTCATTCTTCAACGGTGAATGTATGGTGTCGTAAGGAGTTTCGGAGTTCAAACCTGTCAAGTTACAACTTAAAATTAATGCGAGAGATAACGTTCAAAAACTTCTGAAACCCTTATGCACTATACATATTGTTGTATGCCGTTTTTCTATTAGTCTGTCAAGTTAATCCAAAAATGAAACAGGTCTATAATTTTATTATCCTCATCTTCTGTTATGCGCAAATTTGAAGA
>JAOARS010000034.1 GCA_025210415.1 Marinifilum sp.
ATACAAAAGCGCAAGAAAAAATTACATAAAAGCTGTTGATAAAGGATTACTAAAAGTGATGTCCAAAATGGGAATCTCTACCATTGGGAGTTATTTGGGTGCTCAATCTATGAAGCTTTAGGTATCAGCGATGAAGTAATAAATAAATACTTCACCGGAACGGCATCGAGAATTGGTGGTGTTGGCTTAAAAGAAATATCAGAAGAAATCCTGTGTCATCACAAAAAGGCGTTTACTGAGAAAGATCCATTTGATAACCAAGATTTACTTACAAATAATGGAAGCATTCATTATCGTAAAAATGGTGAAAAGCACAGTTGGAATCCTGAATCAATTGGATTGTTACAATGGTCGACCAGAACCAACAATTATTCGAAATTTAAAGAGTATTCTAGTTTGGTTGATGCGGAAACCCGTAATCCAAACTTCTTGCGTGGCTATTTCGATTTTAAATCAAATCCAATTGATATTTCCGAAGTGGAACCCGCAGAAAACATTATGAAAAGATTCTGCACAGGGGCAATGTCATATGGTTCCATTTCAAAAGAAGCCCATGAGGCTCTGGCCATTGCCATGAATAAAATTGGTGGCAGAAGCAACACAGGTGAAGGTGGTGAAAGTGCAAAACGATTCTTCTCAAGTGCTCGAAGTTCAATTAAACAGATTGCTTCGGGTAGGTTTGGAGTTAACACCGGATATCTTGTAAATGCTGATGAGTTGCAAATTAAGGTTGCACAGGGAGCTAAACCAGGAGAAGGTGGACAGCTACCAGGATTTAAGGTAGATAAAATTATTGCGAAGTTGAGAAACTCTACGCCTGGAATTACTTTGATCTCTCCTCCTCCACATCACGATATCTATTCGATTGAGGATTTGGCTCAACTGATATATGATTTAAAGAATGTGAACCCAACAGCATGTGTTAGTGTTAAGTTGGTGGCTGAGAATGGTGTTGGAACTGTTGCAGCTGGTGTTGCAAAAGCCAATGCCGATTTGATTGTGATTAGTGGTGCCGAAGGCGGAACCGGAGCAAGTCCTTTAAGTTCTATTAAAAATGCAGGCTTGCCTGTGGAACTTGGATTGGCCGAAGCGCAACAAACTCTTGTTCTTAACGACCTCAGAGGAAGAATTAAGCTGCAAACCGATGGTCAGTTGAAAACTGGTAGAGATATCATTTCGATGGCTCTTTTGGGTGCTGAGGAATTTGGTTTCGCTACAAGTGCATTAGTAGTTCTTGGTTGTGTTATGATGCGTAAATGTCACCTGAATACATGTCCTGTAGGGATTGCTACTCAAAATAAAGAATTGCGAGAGAAATTCCTCGGACGCTCGGAATGGGTAGTTAATTTCTTTACTTTCCTTGCCGAAGAATGCCGTGAATTAATGGCTGAGTTGGGAATTCAAAAGTTCGATGATTTAGTAGGTAGATCTGATTTACTATTGAAGAGAAAGAATATTAAAAAGTGGAAAGCTGAAACGGTAGACATTCAAAAATTACTTCATTTACCAGCAACCAATGGTCATGAATTATGCGGTGCTAATGCTTCAATTAAGCCAATAGGTGAAGTATTGGATCATGAACTAATCAGTCAAGCTGAAAAAGCTCTGCATGATGGCGAAAAAGTTTGGATCGATTCTAAGATTAAGAATACAGATCGTACAACAGGTGCCATGTTATCAGGAAAAGTTGCTGCTTTGAAACCAAAGCGTGAATTATCAGAGGACACAATCTATTGCAGATTTAAAGGTTCAGCCGGACAAAGCTTTGGGGCGTTCCTTGAAAAAGGAATTACATTTAAACTGGAGGGAGATTCAAATGATTATTTCGGGAAAGGTCTTTCTGGTGGTAAAATTGTAGTTCAACCTCCTCACAAAACAACATTTAGACCTGAAAAGCAAATCATTATTGGAAATACGGCCTTGTATGGTGCAACGAATGGTGAAGCATACATTCGAGGAATGGCAGGAGAACGTTTCTGTGTACGTAATTCAGGGGCTAAAGCTGTGGTTGAAGGAGTTGGTGATCATGGTTGTGAATACATGACCGGAGGACGTGTTGTAATTCTTGGTCCAACAGGTAGAAACTTTGCTGCGGGTATGAGTGGCGGTATTGCTTATGTACTAAATATGGAAGGGCAATTGGATTATTTCTGTAATCAAAGTTTAGTAGCTCTTGAACCTGTAGAACATTTACAAGACATACATGAATTACAAGGTATGATTCATCAGCACTTGCTTCTAACACAAAGTAGTGTAGCTTCTAAGGTACTAACACATTGGGAAGAATATCTTCCTCACTTTGTTAAAGTAATTCCTTACGAATACAAGAAGGTATTGGAAGAGAAAAAACTGAAGAAGATTCGTCGCAAGTTGAAGCTGGCGCAATCGCAAACAGAGGTACACGAGTAGTTGTGTGAATGAGCAAATGTGTAATTGTGGAAAGGTAATTCGTTCCCGATAGTTATCGGGATAATAATTCGTAATTGATTTGATTATGGGAAATCCGAAAGGTTTTTTAGAAATAAAGAGAAAAGAAGCCGGTTATCGTCCGGTAAGAGATAGAATTGGAGACTTTGGAGAAGTTGAACAAACATTAAATTTAGAAGATAGAATAGATCAGGCATCAAGATGTATGGATTGTGGAATTCCTTTCTGTCATTGGGCATGCCCTACTGCAAGCAAAATACCAGAATGGCAAGATGCTGTTTACCGCGAGAATTGGGAAGAGGCTGCAAAAATTCTTCAATCAACCAATAGTTTTCCGGAGTTTACAGGAAGAGTTTGCCCGGCTCCATGCGAAAAATCCTGCGTTTTGGCCCTGCATCAATCCGCAGTAACAATCAGGGAAAATGAAGCATCTGTAATCGAAAAAGCTTTTGATTATGGGTACATCAAAGCCAGGTCTGTTTCTAAACGTACTGGTAAAAAGGTAGCTGTGATTGGCTCTGGCCCTGCTGGATTATCGGTTGCTGATTTGTTGAATCAGGCAGGTCATTCGGTAACAGTATTCGAACGTGATGATGCAATTGGTGGACTATTGCGTTATGGTATTCCTGATTTTAAACTGGATAAGCATGTTATCGACCGTAGACTGGAATTATTTGCAGAAGAAGGAATTGAATTTAAAACAAACCAGGATGTTGGAGTAAATGTTTCTTTTACAGATTTGGAGAAAGAGTATGATGCAATTTGCTTGGCAATTGGAGCAATGAAGCCTCGCGATCTGCCAATTAAAGGTCGTGAACTGGAAGGAATTCATTTTGCGATGGACTTTTTGAAGCAACAAAATAAGGTAGTTCGTGGAGATGAGTTCAGTAAAGAGACGAGAATCTCTGCTAAAGGTAAAAATGTGGTGGTAATAGGTGGTGGTGACACAGGTTCTGATTGTGTTGGTACATCAGTACGTCAAAAGGCAAAATCGGTACTTCAAATTGAATTGTTACCTAAACCACCTGCAGAAAGAGAGAAACACAATCCTTGGCCTTACTGGCCAAACACTTTGAGAACATCAAGTTCTCATTTGGAAGGCTGCAAAAGACGTTGGTCTTTAAGTTCGAAGCAGTTTAAAGGAGAAAATGGACAAGTAAATCAGCTTGAAATTGTACAAATTGAATGGACAAGAGATGCTCAGGGACAATTTCAGATGAAAGAGATTCCGGGAACTGAAGAAACAATTAATGCTGACTTGGTATTATTGGCAATGGGCTTTGTTCACCCGATACACGAAGGATTGGTTAATGAATTGGACTTAGATTTGGATGCCAGAGGTAATATTAAAACCGATGCCAAAGATCAGACTTCCAACTCGAAGATTTTCTGTTGTGGTGATGCCACTACAGGTGCAAGTCTTGTAGTTCGTGCTTTAGATAGTGGTAGAAAAACAGCTCATTCAATTCACAAGTACTTGCATGATTCGTAATCATACAATAAATCAACACTCAACATAGGCAGTTAAGTGTAAGAACCGATAGTTAATAATTCGTTGCCTATCGGTTCTTTTTTTATGCAAGTTAAGAGATGATTAATTTACAACATGCAAATAGTCATCCCTTGACTTTATGACTCTGCACAAATAAAGATTTTGACTCTTGATTCGCTCTCTATTTATCGTACCTTTGAATTTCAATTTTCAGATATGAGCAAGAAAGATTTAAAAGAATACATTCATCAACTCACTAAAAAACAACTAGAAGAGCAGGTTATAGATTTGTATGCTAGATTTAAAGATGTTAAAGAGTTTTACGATTTTGCTTTTAATCCACAGGAAGATAAACTAATAGAAGAATGTAAATTTAAAATCTCGAAAGAGTACTTTCCTGTTAATGGCAGAAAAGCAAAAATGAGACGTTCTGTTGCTCAGAATTACTTGCGCCACTTTAAAAGACTTGGTGTAGAACCTTCTTTAATTGCTGACATCATGCTTTATCACATTGAAATAGCACAAACTTATACTTCTGAAAATTACATTAAACAGGAAACTTTTTACAAAAGCATGTTAAAGGCATTTAACGAAGCAATTGTTTATATCTGCGAAAATGGTATTCGAAATGAGTTTAACAACAGATTAGAACGAATTGCCAATGATGCTTTAGAACAAAACTGGTCTAACAGTGAAGGATTTGAACGAGCATTAAAAATCTAAATCAAATCTTTTATTATTTCGCGAACCGAACGAATTCTTTTTACAGATTCGATTGCCGGCCCTGCACACCATACATTATCATATCCTGCTTTAAAAGCCGATTGCCTTACTTTTTTCATACCTCTCCACGCCAAAATCATTTTGGTATACTTTTTTATTTGCGGGCTATGATTAATTAGCCATTCCAACAGGTTAGCTTTTGTTCCTATTTTCTGCACATAAGGAGTGTTAATTACAGTTAAAGCAGAACCTGTTAATTTGGTAGTTTTAACAATATCATCTTTCCCATATTTAATCATGGCTGATTTGTACTCATTGGCAATTTTAGATTCCGAGCAAGCAATAAAAATTGTACCCACAGAAACTCCTGCAGCTCCCCATGCCATCACTTGTTTTATTTCTTCAGCTTTAGAAATTCCTCCTGCAGATATAATAGGAAGTGTAATATTTTCTTTCAATTGCTTCAGTAAATCTTTTGCCTTTAAATTTCCGCAATGACCACCTGCTTCGGAATTTACAGCAACTACAGCATCTGCTCCTAATGCTTCTACTTTTTTGGCATACTTTAAATCAGTTACATCACAAAATACTTTTATTCCTTTAGGCTTGCATAAATCTATTGTTTCTTTAGGATTTCCCAGCGATGTAATAATAAAATCAACCTGCAAGTTTAACAGGGTTCTTAATTGCGATTTGTACTTGGGGTTCGACCTGTTAACAATTAAATTAACTCCAAACGGCTTACTTGTAACTGTTCTTATTTCTGTTATGGCTTTTTTCAATTCAGCATTTGTTCTGTAATTAAGAGCAGGAAAAGCAGCCGTACATCCCGATTCTAAAGCTGCAATTACCATTTTGGTATTTGATATTAAAAACATTGGAGCCAATAGAATGGGATAGTCAATATTCAGAATTTTATCTAATGTTTGTTTATGCATATCCTAAATTAATAGTTCGTTAGCTTTTGTCCATTAGTTTGATTTGCAAGGCGCTCAAGAACAATTTGTCACATAATCACACCTTATACCAAAGGTAATATTTAATGAGCCATTTTGGAAAATAGTATCATGCCGATGTAGAAAATATTGGGCATTGCATCCCGATAATTCTATAGTTAATCCAAATGTTTTCGGGATTGCGAAGCAGTAGCTCATTTATTATCGCATTTGGTATAAAACGATATAAACCTGAAAGTTAAAAAGTATTAACAAAGTATTGATAATAATTTCCATCAAAAAATACTCACCCAAGAGCAGCTAAACTGCCTAAGGTGAGTACCGAATTAATAGCAAAAGAAAAGTCTTTATTTATGCTTAGATTAACCAACTAACTTTGCTTTTATAAGTTCATTATTGATTCCTTTTCGCTTAATGTATCTGTCGTATTGCTGGCTTCTATCATATCCAAGCATAATACCCAGAATAAAATCTTGTTCATCTGTGAAATTCGACAAAGATTTATCCCCAAAGGATTTGACTATTTTAATGCACTCTTCTTTTCCAAAAAACACATTAATTTTGTTCTCATTTACAGTTTGTAGAAAATAACTAATATCCTTACGTTTCAATAAGTTTTCTGTTTTCTCTCTCTCACTGCTGTTCATTGTATGCAGAACCAAACTTCTTAATCCTTTGTTGTATTCATAAACATGATGAATCAAAATCTGCATATCAGCAGTTTTATAATCAGAGCAAGTCAGTTTCATTCTTTTTTAGTTAAATTGATTCTTCAACTGTTCCACCCAAGTAGCTACTCTATCACCAGTCTGGTCGTCTTGATTTTCTATATCTAAAGCTAAACCAACTAACTGACCATCTTTCTCTGCTCTTGAAGCATCATATTCATAACCATCAATAGAAGTTGCTCCTATTACTTCGCAGTTTTTGTCTTCCAACGCTTCATATATTTCACCGATACCATCAACAAACGAATCAGAATAAGAATACTGATCGCCTAAACCAAACAAGGCAACTTTCTTACCATCCATATTTGCATTTGAGATTTCAGATAAAAATCCTTCAAAATCATCTTGTAAATCGCCAATTCCCCATGTTGATGTTCCAAAAATAACATTATCGAATTTTTCAATATCACCTGCTTTAGCATCTGCAACATCAAAAGTTGTTGCTATATCTTCACCAAGTTCTTCTTGTATCTGTTTTGCTACTGTTTCTGTATTTCCGGTTGATGAACCGTAAAAAATTCCGATGTTTTGCATTTTGTTCTTATTTAGATTAATTACACTGACAAAAGTAAGAGGCAATACCATTTTAAACAATCACTATTTCTTGTGATTTTAATACAAGGTACATTCACTGGCTTAACTAAAACACACAATATCAAACCAGTTCCATTAACCAGTATCAAATCAATCATATTCGAACCAATATTTCTTAACAATTCAGATTTGTAATCTGGCCAAATAATCCCTATATATCATTAGCAAATATTATTGCTCATTGTTCAATATTTATCTATTTTTAAATATTCTGCAAATGGAGTGCAGATTTAATCTCTAAAACGTATTACTTTATGGATCCGATATGGTTAGCTATTGCTTTTGGTTTAGGACTTCTTGTCAAATTAATTGGATTACCTCCCTTGGTAGGTTACCTCTTGGCAGGTTTTACACTCAAATATTTTGGTGCAGAATCAAATGATTTAATACAAAACATATCCGATTTGGGTATTACTCTCCTTCTTTTTACCATTGGTTTAAAACTAAGAATCAAAGATCTTTTGCACCGCGAAATTTGGGGAGGAGCATCCATACATATGCTTCTGGTTACACTCTTAATGTCGATAATACTATTTGGTTTAAGCTACACCTCGTTGCATATTTTTACCAATTTTACATGGCAACAAGCTTTAATTATTGGCTTTGCATTAAGTTTTTCAAGTACAATTTATGCTGTTAAAATTCTCGAAGAAAAAAGTGAATTGAAATCGGCTTACGGAGTTCTATCCATTGGGATCCTTATTATTCAAGATATTTTTGCTGTATTTTATATTGTATTGGTGGCTGGTAAACTCCCAACCTATTGGGCAATTGGTTTGCCGGTATTATTTGTTATTATTCGCCCTATATTGTTACTGATTTTGGAAAAAATTGGTCATGGTGAGATATTAATTTTGTATGGATTTTTCCTTGCCTTTATTGTTGGTGCCGAACTTTTTAAATTTGTTGGACTAAAGGCCGATTTGGGAGCATTAATCGTAGGAATATTGATTTCCAATCACAAAAAAGCCAAAGAACTGGCTGATTCTTTAATGAGTTTTAAAGACATTTTTCTGATTGGATTTTTCTTATCCATTGGTTTGATAGGATTGCCTAACCTGCAAATGTTAATATTGGCTTTTATACTTGCTTTAGCTGTTAATTTTAAAGTCATTTTATATTTTCTCGTGTTAACCAGGTTTAAAGTTCGTGCTCGAACCTCGGTTTTTACCTCTTTGGCTTTGGCCAATTTTAGTGAATTTGGATTAATTGTAGCTTCCATTGCAGTAGGAAAAGGCTTAATTCCTTCCGATTGGTTGGTTTCCATTGCCATTTCTGTAGCAGTAACCTTTATCATATCTTCACCTTTAAACTCGAAGGCACATAAAATTTACTATTCAGTTAAAGATTATTTGCGCGTGTTCGAAACCAAAAAACGATTGATTTACGACAAAGCATTTGATATTGGTGGTGCAGAAATTCTTGTATTTGGTATGGGTAAACTGGGAATGTCAGTTTACGATCAGCTGAATCAAACATATGGCCGTAAAGTTTTAGGGCTTGATTACAATTATGATGTTGTGCAAAAATTAAAAAAAGAAGGAAAGAACATTCAGCAGGACGATGCTGCGGATAGCGAGTTCTGGGAAAATATCTTCGAAAAGTCTAATCATCACAATGTTCGTTTGGTAATGCTGTGCATGAACGACCACAAATCGAATTTATTTGCAGTAGAGCGACTCAAAAAAACCACTTACAAAGGAAATATAGCAGCCATTGCCCGATTCGAAGATGAACGCAGACAACTTGAAAAAATGCAGGTTGATGCTGTATATGACATTTATTCAGAAGCTGGTTATGGATTTGCCAATCACGTTTGTCACCAAATTGACATTGGCTGCGAAACCAGAAAACCAATGTGGTAAAGTTTTTAACTACGCTCAATTACTTTCTATTCATAAATACAATCGTTCGTTAAGTTTTTGTAATGGTCTAAAAATACATGTGTTGTGATTTGTGTTGATAAACTATCAAACTTTTGATTATGAGAAGATTGCAAATGAATTTTATATCTCAAATCTAACGATCTATTGAAGTAATAACCGATAATTTTATTCAAAAAAATAATACAATTAAAAATCCTACTGACATAAGGTTGTCACAACTGCCATTTAGCTTTGAGGTATTGTTAATTTAAAAACTAAAAATTATGGAAAAAGTAACAGCCCCTGCAATGACAGTAGTGTCGAAAGAAGTAAGAACAACTTTTAAAGATTTAATGAAGAATATTGAAGATTTTCCACAAGAAATTGTAAAAGAAGCGGTTCAAGCCGGCTTGCATCCTGCAGGCCCGCAATGTTGGGTGTACACTTGGGAATCTTGTGATATGGAAGCCGAATTTAATTTGAAAATTTGCTTGCCTGTTGCAACTTTTGGCAATTCGTTTGCAAGTAACAAGTTTAAATTGGAGAAGTTGCAAGAGTATGTGCATGTAAAGAAAACCCACTTGGGTGCATGGGATAAATTAAAAGACTCTTACGATGTGCTAATGGAAGAAATAGAAAATGGTAAATTGGTTCCCGGGCACACTTGTCGCGAAATTTACATTAATTGCGATTTTGAAAATCCATCGAATAACATTACCGAAATTCAATTTCAGGTAAACTAATCAGGCGATAATACAATAAAACTCCGAAGTAATGATCTTTGTTAATTTTAACAATTCTTCGGAGTTTTCATCTCTTTAAAGATAAACCTAAAAGCAAATCTCAGTTTTGAACAGGATCGACAGATTACAGGCAATATTAACTCAGTTACAAGCCAAAAAAATCGTAAAAGCACAGGAAATTGCTGAAAGGTTTGGAATCAGTTTAAGAACCGTGTATCGTGATATACGAGCTCTTGAAGAAGGCGGTATTCCCATTGGTGCCGAAGCTGGCGTTGGATACTTCCTGGACGACAGTTATTCTCTGCCTCCTATCATGTTTACAACAGAAGAAGCATCAGCCATATTAATAGCTGGTAAATTAATACCACACATATCCGACATGAAAGTGAATGATGCCTTTCAGAATGCTTTGTATAAAATAAAATCGGTGATGAAAACCGAAGATCAGGAGGTATTGGAGAAGCTTGAAAACTCGGTTAAGGTATTTACGGGAATCACAGAAATTCCCCAAAAGAATTCTATTTTCCTACAGGATATACAGCAAGCCCTCGTAAAGCATAAGGTTCTTAAATTGAATTATTTTGCTCATTACAAGCAGGAACATTCAATACGTAAGGTAGAGCCTGTTGGCCTGTTGTTTTATGCTTTAAATTGGCATTTGATAGCTTATTGCCGATTAAGAAATGATTATCGGGATTTTAGGCTCGACCGAATCAAAGAACTGGAAATCTGCGAAGAAACTTACGATAGAAAATTAGACAAAGCTTTCGATGAATACATCAAACGAGAACGAGAGCAATATCAGAGTTTTGAAATAGAATTGAGAATGGAAAAGCAAGTGGCTCTGTACATCCACGAGGCCAAATATTGGTATGGATTCCTTAATGAACAGGAAGATGGGAGTTTCGTGAACATGAAATTTTTAAACCCCGACCTAAATGGATTTGCCAGGTGGATTCTAAGCATGTTGGACCAGGTAGAAATTATCTCTCCGCCTGAATTAAGGAATCAACTAGTGGAAATGGTTCAGAAACTGAATTCAAATTACTTAATAAAATAAACCAGAGATTTTTGATTCACTCGTTATACAAAAGCAATGTCAGATCTATTTAAAGACAAATACAATAAAGAGTTTTTTGGTGAATTAACCGAAGGTCTTGAAAAAACGGTTCTGCATTTTAATAGTGCCAAGTTTTTGAGAGAGATTTATGATACAGAATGGAATTCACGAGAACTCAAACAGAGAATGCGCCACATTTCAACATGTTTGAAAAATCATCTATCAGATAATTATCAGAAAAGTACAGAACAATTACAGTCCTTAATTATCTACTTCCAAAACAAAGGAGTAACAGAAAAAAGTTTGGAATTTATGTTTATTCCAGATTTTATAGAACTGTATGGGATGGAACATTACGAAGTTTCTGTCAATGCAATCGAACATATCACAAAATTTACAAGTTGTGAATTTGCCATTCGTCCTTTTATCATCAGATATGAGAAAGAGATAATGAGGCAAATGCTAACCTGGGCAAAGCACCCGCATTATGCAATAAGGCGTCTGTCATCAGAAGGATGTCGTCCGCGGCTTCCTTGGGCAATGGCACTCCCTGCATTGAAAGAAGATCCCAAATTAATCCTTCCGATATTGGAAGAACTAAAATCAGATTCTTCGGAAAGCGTAAGAAGAAGTGTTGCCAACAATTTGAACGACATTTCAAAAGATAATCCTGATATTGTGGTTCAAACCGCTATAAAGTGGCAAGGTTTATCGAAAGAAACGGATTGGGTGATAAAACACGCATGTAGAACATTGTTGAAACAAGGCAATAAAGAAGTAATGCAACTGTTTGGCTTTGGTTCTATTGAGCAAGTTGAGCTTGCCAATTTTCGAATAGAAACAGAAAAAGTTAAAGTTGGAAATAATTTGGAATTTAGTTTTCGTCTTCTAAATCAATCCAATAAGAGCAAAAAGATCCGATTGGAATATGGCATTTATTACAAAAAAGCCAACGGAACATTATCAAGAAAAGTGTTTAAAATCAGCGAGAAGTTTTATGCTCAAAAATCGGAAACTAAAATCAATCGGAAACAAGCATTCAAAATAATAACAACAAGAAAATTTTATCCTGGCAAACACAAATTGTCCTTAATCATTAATGGGAATGAAATGGA
>JAOARS010000401.1 GCA_025210415.1 Marinifilum sp.
AGCATTATTCTTCTGCTATTTTAAGTTTACACTTCATTAAAAAATTGCGCCGTAACTCTGCTATGCCTTAATTTTTTAACTTGTCTAAACTCAAAATATTCAAAACAATTTAACGCTCATTCTAAAATAAAATTGGTATAACTCTTGCATGCAGCCTGTATTTTGCTGTTCTTACTTGGAGTGAGGGTATCAATAAAAGAAAATAACATTTAGGGAAAAATACAATAAAGTTGAATTGGTATTTGAATACTGCAAAGAAGTTTATCTTTGCGGTTTCTTTTTTGCACAAACTTTAGGTACTAATTACTCAATACTAGAATCTATAAAAAATATGAATTTTTCAAGAATAATCTCAGGAGTAGCACATCCAATGCTGATGCCATTGTATTCAATTTTTGTGATATTTCATTCAGGCACTTTTTTAGATTTTACTCCACCACAACTAATTCGTGTTATTTACATGATTGTTGGAATATCTACTATTCTTCTTCCCATTAGTGTACTTCCTCTTTTAAAAGCACAAAAATATGTTTCCGATTACGGATTAAATGAACGAAGAGAAAGACTGGTGCCTTTGGCCTTAACTCTTATTTTTTACTCTTTGGGATTTTACCTGTTACTAAAATTCCCAATTACAAGAATAATTGCCCATTTGCAATTGGCTGCAATTATATCGATAGGAGTGATTGCATTGGTTTCTACAAAATGGAAAATTAGCATTCATATGGCTGGCATTGGCGGATTTATTGGAATGATTTTGTGTTTTACCATTCTTTATGCCGGATCGATGCGAGTGTATTTTATTGCTGGAATTCTATTGGCAGGACTACTTGCTTATTCCCGATTAAAATTAAACCTGCATACGCCATTGCAGGTATATGCAGGTTTTACATTAGGTTTTGTTGTTATTTTCTCTACAGTAATGCTTCTTCAGCTTTATTGACGCAATAACCACAAATCGGGCTTTTTATTTAATTTTCTTAGGCGCTTTAATTCTTTTATTGCCGATTCTTTGTTGTTAAAAGATTGAAGAACAACCCTGTACTTTCCATTCTTTTCTAATACAATAGAAGGATAACCTTTTTGGTATAACCTATCTTTAAAAGCATCAGCTTGTTTCTGGTAATTGTAGCTTGCTGCTACAATATGATAGTCGAAAATTTCCCTGTTTTTGGCAATTTCAGCACTGCTTAATTTAGGCTCTGGCTTTTCGGGCGGAGGTGTTAACTCAGGCACCTGCCTTTTAGCTGTTTGTTCAACAACATTTTTTTTGCTAACAGTAGTAATCCGTTTTTTATCTTTACATGATGATATCAATAAAAGAAAAAGTGGAATAAGTAAATAGCTTAGTTTTGCCATGTTCTAAAAATTATCGTTTGATATAAAGCCAGGTATCTTTGTGTTCTTCTGTTGCACGAACCGATGCCAATTCCTGAAAAGCTAGTTTTCTATCCGAGAATGCTTTGTAAGAAACACGGAAGAATCCGTTGTTTGCATTATGAACATTTGCAACGTAACCTTTGTTGTTTAATTTAGATTGAAGTCTTTCAGCATTGGATTTATTTTGAAAACTTGCAACAATTAAAAAATATTTGTTAGGCACCTTTTTTACAATTGGTTCCACTTTACTCTTTTCAGCAGGTTTTGGTTTAGGCTTTTTAACCTCTTTCTTTTTAGCAACAGGTTTTACTGTTTCTTTTTTTACCGGTTTTTTCGCCTCTTCCTTGCAAGAGCTTAATCCCATTCCACAAATTAGAACGGATAATAATAGTAATTTAGATAGGTAGCTCATATCGTTCACATTAATTATAATGATTAACAAATTTACAATTTTATTACTGATTTGAAGAATACTTTGTTTATTTGTTATGCCGTTTTTGAATCAAATGGTCCTGGTATGATTCCGGGAATGTTTGAATTGTAATCGCAATTTTGTATTACTATCAAGCAAATCAATAATTTTTACTGATTAGAAAAATACAAAAAACTTGACTGAAATGAGTAAAGTTCTTTTAAATAATATGTTTTTTTTTGATTATATGAAGAAGAATTGTACTGAAAACAGAATATATAACATCAAAATAAATGGTTCTATATGATTTTTAGTGGGTGAGCCAATTAAATAGTACTTAAAATACTTAAAGTGCCTAAAGTACTTAAAGTTAAAACACAAGATATGAATAATAAACATTAAAATGGTTTAATAAATTTATATCTAACATGCTAATTAAAAAACCATTATTACACTAATACTTTAAGAACTTATAGCTTTATTCTTTTTACCCACTAAAATCAATATAGAGCTAAAAAAAATATTAACAGATGAAACGAGCATGATTAAAAGAATTATTAGAAACTGTTTAACTTTTGTTTTTGAGGATTAGTTTGGATGTATTAAGTACTCAGACAAAGGAAAAATGATGTGAATAGCCTTAGCTATTTAAAGAGTTTTTGCAGCCGACTGAGTGTTTAATACCGATTGCATAATGAAATGAGCCTTATTTTCGTTTCACTCAAAAGGCTCAACCATTATTACATCGGCATGATACCAAATAATTAATATAGCTCACTTCATTTTCAAAATGGTATAAGTCGCCAAAATAAACCAAAGGATAAAATTTAAACAGTAAACACACACGATAATGATTACTTTGATCTTGTGGCTTCCATCTGATAAAAAAATAAAAATTATAAACGGATGAAAACAGAAAGAATGAAAACAATTGCTTTGGTTGCACACAACGAAAAGAAAAGTGTGATGCTTGCATGGGTAAAGAGACACATGGATGAATTGAAGAAGCATAAATTAATTGGTACTACTAATACTTCTGAAATACTAAACTCAGTTCTTGATCTTGAAGTAGAGCCTTTTGGACATGGACCAAATGGTGGAGATATCTTATTGGCTGCTCAAATTCTGGAAGGAAAGGTTGATGAAGTAATATTTCTTATAGATGCCGAAACTCCTCACGGACATGAACATGACATTCAAACGTTAATTAGAACATGTGTAATTAACAATGTTCCAATGGCATTAAATGTTGCTACTGCTGATTATTTAGTTAAGCTTAATAAAACTGAAGAAACAAAAAGTTAACACAGAGTTAACACAAACGTAATAAAAACGAAACATTTTAGTCTCCATGTGTTCGTATGTTTGCCATGAATTTACGAACTTAATAACATGGAGAACTTTTATTTACTAATTGTGGTAGTGCTATTTGCACTGGCCATAAGCGATCTTATCGTAGGCGTTAGTAACGACGCCGTTAATTTCCTAAACTCTGCATTTGGTTCTAAGGCTGCCCCACGTTGGGCTATCATGATTATTGCCAGCCTTGGAATATTGGTAGGAGCAACTTTTTCGAGTGGTATGATGGAGGTTGCCCGTAAAGGGATTTTTCACCCCGACCAATTTTACTTCGCAGAAATCATGATCATTTTTATTGCGGTAATGCTAACGGATATTATTCTGTTGGATTTTTACAACACCGTAGGGCTGCCAACTTCTACTACAGTTTCGATTGTATTTGAGTTGCTTGGAGCTGCCGTTGCTGTTGCCGTGGTTAAAATTATGAACTCTGCAGACCAAAGCATGCTCGATTTGGGAAGTTACATTAACTCAGCTAAAGCACTGGCAATTATTACCGGTATTTTGTTGAGTGTTGTTATTGCCTTTTTATCTGGTGCATTGGTGCAGTGGGTAACGCGATTGGTATTTACGTACAAGTACGAGAAAACTTTCAAGTATTTTGGTGCCATTTTTGGAGGTATTGCAATTACTGCAATTACTTACTTTATTCTGATTAAAGGTGCTAAAGGCTCCTCTTTCATTACCAAAGATACTTTGGCTTGGATTAAATCTAATACCTTAACCATTATTGCGGTTTCGTTTGTAGGTTGGACTGTTTTGCTGCAAGCTTTAGTTTGGTTTGTTCGTTTAAACATTCTTAAGGTGATTGTTTTGGTTGGTACATTTGCATTGGCTATGGCTTTTGCTGGTAACGACCTTGTTAACTTTATTGGTGTGCCATTGGCTGGTTTCAAATCATTCCAGGCATTTGCTGCAAACCCAGGTACCGATCCTTATGGCATGACAATGGGTATTTTGAGCCAAAAAGTTCAGACAGAAACTTACCTTTTGGTGATTGCCGGTATTATTATGACCGTAACACTTTGGTTGTCGAAAAAAGCAAGAACCGTAACCGAAACAGAAATTGGTTTAAGTAGCCAAAATGAGGGAGACGAAAAGTTTGGATCATCCTTTTTTGCACGTTTATTAGTTCGTCGTTCGTTATCTGCGAATAGCAATTTCAAGCGTATGATGCCAGCTGGCATTCAAAAAGGAATTGCTAATAGATTTGATAAACCTGAAGAAGTAGCTATCCCTGGAATTGATCCTAAGGATAAGCCTGCATTTGATATGATTCGTGCATCGGTTAACCTGACAGTAGCCAGTATCCTGATTTCGATAGGTACTTCACTTAAGCTGCCACTATCTACAACTTACGTAACATTCATGGTTGCAATGGGTACCTCACTTTCAGATAGAGCTTGGGGTAGAGATTCTGCTGTTTACCGCATAACCGGTGTGCTTACCGTTATTGGTGGATGGTTCTTTACTGCATTTATAGCATTTACAGCTGCATTTATATTTGCAAACTTAATTAACTGGCTTGGCGGTATTGCAATTCTTGGTTTGTTAACTCTTGCTGTAATTTTTGTTGTGCGTTCTCATGTTTTCCATAAGAGAAAAGCAAAAGCAAAAGAGCAACCAACCGAAGAAGATGATACAATTATTATAAAAGGTGGAATTTTTGAGCAGTTAACTTTCGCAGTTTCTGGTATTACAGTTAAAATTCCTAATTTATATGGTAAAATTATTAATGGCTTGGCTTTCGAAGAACGTGCTAAACTGAAAGAGTGCAATAAAAAAGCTCGCAAATTGGATAAGGAAGCGAAACAAATGAAAGATCAGGTTCCTGCTATGATGAAGAAACTAACAGAAGATAGCATTGCAACAGGTCCTTTCTACGTTCAGCTGATTGATTATTTGCGTGAGATTGCACATTCGATGAGTTTTATTGCTGGCCCTGCTTTCGAATATGTTGATAACAATCACAAAACGCTGATTAAAGAACAGGTAAATGAATTGAATATTATTCAGACTAAGCTTGATGACTTCTTCAGAACAATTAATCGCTTGTTGAAAGACAGCAATTATGAGACTGCAGAAATTGAGAAAGCCCTTGAAAAACAAAAAGATTTGTTGAAATCGCTTCGCAAGTTCAGAAAAGAGCAAATCAGGAGAATTAAAGCTGAAAAAGTTGGAACTAGAAACTCGGTTCTATACTTAGGTATCTTGAACGAAACCAAGAACCTTACTTTACATGCTGGAAATTTATTGAAAGCTTCAAGAGACTTCTCAGGATTCAATGGCGAAGAAGTTGAATCAATTGTAGAAGAAGAATCTATGGATGATTAATTTATAATGCGAATCAAGAAGAGTTGAAAATACTTAAAGTTAAAAGTGCCTAAAGTTGAAAAAAGGGATATCAATTAAGCAAATATAAAATCTCAATCCTTGATTCATATTTATAGCATTAAACTAGATAAGAAAGCCGGAATGTAATGTTCCGGCTTTTGTTTTTTCTAAAGGAGTTTGCCTTATTTAAGTTCGAGAATCTCGAAAAGTTTTTCCATTCCAGTACTCGCCTTTTCTGTGATAAAAGTGATGTTTTGATTGGAGTGAACAGTAGGCTGATTGGGATCGATAATATAAACAGAAGTATTAGCCGGAGCATAATCGATTAATCCTGCTGCAGGGTACACATTTAAAGAAGTTCCTATAATTAATAAGATATCAGCTTGCGATACGATTTCTGCAGCTTCCGAAATGGCAGGAACACTTTCGCCAAACCATACAATATGAGGACGTAGTGGTGATCCTTTTTCACATTTGTCCTGTAAACTTAGTTCCCATTTGTCTAACTCGTAAACAAGATTTGAATCTACAGTACTTCTGGCTTTTTTTAATTCTCCATGAAGATGCAAAATTTTTGAACTACCAGCTCTTTCATGCAAATCATCAACATTCTGGGTTACGATATGCACATCGAAATGTTTTTCCAACTCCTTAATTAAAAAATGTCCTTTGTTGGGCTCCGATTCGAATAACTGTTTTCTTCTTTCATTATAAAACTGATGCACTAAACTCGGATTGTTATTCCATGCAGTTGGGCTTGCAACTTCCATAACATCATACTCTTTCCATAGTCCACCCATATCACGGAAAGTTCTAATGCCACTTTCGGCACTCATTCCTGCTCCACTTAATACAATTAGTTTTTTCATGCTTTTGATTTATCTTGCAATTCGTTTAAAATCTTTTTCTAAAAAGGAATCAGTTTGTTTGTTCCTGATCATGTGATAATCAAAATAATAAAAATCTGAATCATTTGCTCCTACTAATATCTTGAAACAACGAGCCTTCGTTTTTGAGTTTTCCGGTCCAACTTTATGAAGAAATACAACACCTTTGTTTTTATTATCAATGGCATTTTCAACATCCTCCTTTGTTACAATTTTTACTTTACCTGAATATACCTTGCGAATTTTACCGATACTGTTCACCTCTTTTTGTAGTTCATTTTTAATAAGGTATAGCGTTTTACCTTGAAGTAAGGATGCATTTTTATTGTAGTATTTCAATACATTTTCGGTTATGATTTGTGGATTTTTGCTAACCAAACTCACATGCTTTTGCATAAACCTGATAAAACATGGCAGCTTGTATGAATAAACATCTTCGTGTACATGTTTATAGGACAAAGGAACAGAGCATAAATCGGGCATATTGGCAATTCTTTTTTCTTTACCACCCATTACCAAACTTAGAAAATTGTATCTGGCTTTTGTTTTGTCTTTGTTGAAGGTAACAATACTATTAATGATAAATGAATATTGAGAATTGAATCGTTTTTGTTCAAAATCTTTATTGGAAATGAATTCATAATCGGTAATTGTCCAGTTTTTTTTAATTACATCTTTAATTCTAAAGTTGTATTCACTCATAGGATTGTCATCTAAAACAATAAGAGTTTTTGTTTTGGCAAACGCTAAATAATCGGCATGCGTTGGCATGTGTTCTTGTGCAACGCAAGTAAGGCTTACCAAAAATAGTAGTAAGAGTGTTGGTAGTTTTTTCATCTGATAGATTTATAAAGTTTCAATTTACTGATTATATACATTTGCTCAAAAAAAATGAGACTTAGTGTAATTATAAAACTCATATAGCCTGATTATAGTATGTTTTGATTGAATTGGCTTTTTAAAAGTTTTCATTCGTTGATCGTATATCAATCTTGTTTCCTATTTTTGTTCGTATGATTGATCAGTCTACGATATCAAGAATTTTTGATTCAGCCCAGATTACTGAAGTTGTTTCTGATTTTGTAACTCTTAAGAAACGAGGCGTGAATTATTTGGGTTTGTGCCCGTTTCACAACGAGAAAACACCTTCGTTTACAGTATCTCCTGCAAAAGGAATATACAAGTGTTTCGGATGTGGAAAGGGTGGAAATTCCGTCAACTTTATCATGGAACATGAGCATCTCGATTATGTGGGTGCCCTAAAATATCTTGCCAAAAAATATCATATCGAAGTAGTTGAGCAAGAATTGTCGCCCGAGCAGGAAAAACAAAAAAATGATCGGGAAAGTATGATGATTGTTAACTCATTTGCTCAAAAAACTTTTTCACATAACTTGCTTCAACATCCACAAGGAATAGCCGTTGGGATGAGCTATTTAAGAGAACGTGGCTTTCGTGATGATATCATTAAGAAATTTCAGATCGGGTTTTGTCTTGAAGAGTGGGAAGCTTTCTCGAAACAAGCTATTGTTAGTGGTTACAAGAAAGAATATCTGGTAAAAACAGGTTTAAGTATTGATAAGGAGAACCGATTAATAGATCGATTTAAAGGAAGGGTAATTTTTCCTATTCATGGAATTGCAGGCCGTGTTCTTGCATTTGGTGGCCGAACACTTAAAAACGATAAGAAAACAGCCAAGTATCTGAATTCTCCTGAATCGGAAGTATACCATAAAAGTCGGGTGCTTTACGGAATCTTCCAGGCAAAAAAATCGATTGTTCAGAATGATAAATGTTTTTTGGTTGAGGGATACACCGATGTAATTTCTTTTCATCAGGCAGGAATTGAAAATGTTGTTGCATCTTCGGGAACAGCCTTAACACCAGATCAAATTCGTTTGATAAAGCGATTTTCGAACAATGTTACCATTATATACGATGGTGATCCGGCAGGGATAAAAGCATCATTACGAGGAATCGATTTGGTTTTGGAACAAGAGCTTAATGTTAAAGTCTTACTCCTACCAGATGGAGAAGACCCAGATTCATTTTCTAAGAAAATGGGAGCTTCTGATTTGATAGAATATATCAATAGAAATGAAAGTGATTTTATTTTATTTAAAGCAAAATTACTTTTAGATGATGCAAAAGGAGACCCTGTTAAAAGAGCTAATTTAATTGTTGATATAATAAGGTCAATAGAAAAGATGTCTCCTCCTACACGCCCTCCGTACATAAAAGAATGTAGTAGGATACTAAATGTAGATGAAAGAACTCTATATTCCGAATTAAATAAAACAGAAAAGAAAAGAAGAGAGAGTGGTACTGTCGCAGAAATAAAAGAGCTTGGAACTTTTGATAAATCTAGAATTAAAGACCTTGCTAATGCTTGTGATACAGAGGAAAGAGCGCTTGTGAGTTTTCTTCTAAATTTTGGTTCAGAGGTGTTGTTTGAAGAGAAAGATGAAAATGGTCAGGATATTGTCATTAATGTTGGTTCCTATATTGTGTCTGAATTACAAAAAGATGAATTAGAATCAGTAGATCCATTATATCAATTGGTTTTTGATCAATATGGTTCCAATATGAATAATGCTGATTTTAATGCAAAAACTTTCTTTCGCGATCATACCAACGAAAAAGTAAGTCAGCTTGCCGCAGATATTTTAAGTGAACCGTATGAGGAAAGTAAGATTTGGACCAAAAATGGGAGTTTTGTGGAATCTATTCATGAGAAATTGAAAGATTTAGTTCCAAAAATGGTAAATGAATACAAAGGTAAAAAAGTGCGTTTGTTAATGAATGAAGTATTACAGGAAATGCGAAAAGCTCAGGAAACTGGTAATTCTGACCGAATGATGGAACTGATGCAACAAAAAATGGTACTTGATCAGATAAAAAATGCAATTTCAAAAGAATTAGGAAATCGAACAATCTTATAATATTAAATAACCGAAGTTGTAAATAGTCTATTTACAAATTACTCTGTACTTGATACTGTAATAAAATGAAAACAATATTTATAGAAGACAAAACACAGATTGATGAGATCATTCGCTCATGCGATATCTGTAACCTTGGAGTTATTGATACTGAAAATAAACCTTACGTTGTGCCAATGAATTTTGGTTATCACGATGATTATATCTATTTGCATGGTGCAGATTTTGGTAAGTTGATTGATGCGATGAAAGCAAATTCTGAAGTTTGTATTACTTTTTGCACACCGGTAGAACTTGCTGCCCAAGATGCTCATATTGCATGTAGTTACCGAATGAAAGGGAAAAGTGTTGTAGCAAGAGGTAAAATTGAATTCATTACCGATTACGATAAGAAAGTTGATGCCTTAAATATTCTTATGGCACAATATACCGATAGGAAATTTACATACAATTCACCGGCAGTGAAGAATGTTGAAGTATATAGATTAAAACCAGATGAACTTACTGCGAAAGAATTTGGAGCTCCTCATGGAAATAATTTCCCCTGGCAAATAGAACGCGATCGAAAAAAATCAATGAAAGATTTATAAAATCGAACAAGCCTTCTCAACTGAGAAGGTTTTTTTGTTCTTCTTTGTTTGTTAATGTTATGGTCAATATAAAAAACTTGACACATTTGGCACTTGATTATTATTGTTATTCAGTTTATTTTCGAAAAATTAACAAAATCTGATTTATTTTATCGTTATAAAATAAATCGTAAGGTAATTATAAACTCTTAATAGTAATATTTAATAGAATGAAAAGATTTACTTACATCTTGTTAGCGACTTTTATTTTATTTGCTGCATGCGATAATGGAAGCGATGATGATTTAAAAAAGGAAAATGAACAGTTAAAAGAAGCATTAGCAGGAAATGCCAAAATTGAAAAAGTTGAATTCGAAAATGGTCAAATGATCTTAACTTATTCAAATGGAATGAAAATTGGAACCGAAATACCTGCTATTCTAAAGGGTGAAGATGGAGCTACTCCACACATTGGTGATGACGGAAACTGGTGGATTGGTGATAAAAATACCGGAGTTAGTGCTACAGGAAAAAAAGGAGTGGGAATTAAAGAAATTACTTACGATGAGAAAACAGGAATTCTGACGATAACTCTTACCAATGATCAAGTTTCAAAATTTGTAATTAATAACAAAGAGGGAGACTTGTTGGCAGTTATTATGGAGGATCTAAATGGAAAATATGTGGTGAAGAGAATTACCATGGGCGATATTCCTTATGCAGAAATTGGATACACAACAGATAACCAAATTAAGAAATTAACTTCTTATACAGCAGATGGATACCAAATTGTAAAGAGTTTTGAAGTAGAAAAAGAATATGAGAACAAGCTTCCCGTTAAAATAACCACCAAACATTTTGCCGAAGAAAAAACTACAAAATATACTGATGAGCGTTATGAGAATAGCTATCCGAAGCAAGTATTTTTTGATGAGGACAAAGGATACAAATTTGTAGAAGAAATTGATGGGAAGTACTATTGTTATATAAGGAGTTGGGAAGAAAATGGCAAATACATGTATGAAAAATACATAGCTTACAAAGATTCACGCCTTAATAATGAAATGATAAGCAATGGAGATGGAACTTATACTGTATACAAATCCGCTGGAGACATGTACATTTACAACGAGCAAACCAATCAAAATGAATATTACTGTTACTATAGAGTAAAAGATGAATGTTTTGTTTATGATGAGTATCAGGGAAACTGGGGGAAATCTGTTAAACTAACTGAAAATAAATTTAAAATATATTATCACGATGAAGCCAATATCAATACGAATGGAAATGAAAGTTATAAGCATATTTATAGTTTAGAATATATTAGAACAATTGAAGGCTTAGTAGAAATAGGAGGCTTGCTAAGTGAAAAAAATTCTGAGATTAAGTATAACTCCGACAATACCATAGACAAAATTTACAATAGTATAGCAAATGGTGAGGAAGCTACATCGTACTACCAAAACTCATACGATGAAGATAAGCTTGCAAAAGTAGAAATGTATTCTAAAGATGGTGATAACTGGATAAAAGATGCTGCCTACTTGACATTTACATACAATTCTCAAAATCTTTTGGAAGAAACCATTGAACATGATTCAGAAGGTAACAAAACAGTAATTGCAAAAATTGAATATGATCAGGAAGGAAATCCGATTGAACTGTTCAAATATTTCGGAGATATCACCTATGAAGATTATTTCGACTATCATTATCATGACAAAATTAATCCTGATACAGGTTTACCATATGATGGTGATGAAGTATACAAAAAAGCAGGTTTATATTCCTATGCCAAGCTAGAATACAACTACAGCATGAAAAACTTTTTCGGAAATACTTTTGCTGGATTATTCCCGGAGTTATATGGTTTTAATTGTAACAATGCTATTAAGAGTGCAACAATATCTAATAGTTTTGTAGCAGGAGCTATAGAATACAAAGATTTTAATGATGGTGGATATCCTGAAACGATGAAATTTATTGGAAATTCTGATTACGAACTTGAAGGATATGTAGGTTTATTGAAAATCGAATACAAAAAAATAGAAGAATAATAACAATAATGATTCGCTATAATAGTAACCAGAGTACGATTAAAAATATCTATCACAGAAAATCGGGATATTTAGAAGCGTTTTTAAAGTGAATATTGGATGAAGATGATTTTTTCAAAGAATTTGCCTGCTTTTGGCATAAATTTCCTCAAATCCCCTCGAAATATCCCGATATATCTTCGGAAATTTGAGAAAATTTCTACTCAAAAGTAGTGCAAACTGTGACAATATTTTTAATCGAATTCAGGTTAGTAGGTTATATAAGTGGCGAATTTCTTTTTAATCAATAACAAAAAATGAAAAAACTATTACTACCAGCATTTGCATTGACAATGCTTTTTACCGCTTGCGATAGCAGCGATGATGACAAAGTTTACACCGAAGAAGAAAAGGTTGAGAAGGATGTAAACGGAGAATATCTTTTTGCCAAAGCCAACATTGGTGATATGCCTGTGGCTGAAGTTAATTACAATAGCGATAATCTTATAGAGTCTATTACTTCTTATGACTCTGATGAGTACAAATCCAAAGTTATTGCAAAAGTAGAAAAAGAGTACAAAGGTGGAAAAGTAAGTAAGGTTACGACTCGAAGTTTCGAAGAAAACTACAAAGGAGAGAAAACAGAAAATGTAGGAGGCGTTCTTTTAGAGTATGATTCGAAAGGAAACTTGATGAAAATTAATGAATGGGAAGATGAGGAATCTGATGTTTTTGAATACGCTGAGAATACCTATGATTCAGAGAATTTATTAATAGAATCTCATTTCTTTTATTTTGAAACAGACGAAGTTTATAATGAAGATACTCAGCAATGGGAGGAAACCGAAGGAGAATGGGTTGAAGATGATGCTTACGTGAAATATGAATATAACTCAGATCAACTTTTGGTTAAAACTATTCTTGTTTCGAAAGAAGGAAAAGAAACTACCTTGACTAAGTTGAAATATGATGACAAAAAGAATCCGATTGAAGTATACACATACAATTCACCTGGATATGAAGAGAAATATGATCCGGTAACAGGAGAACAGCGAAATGTAATGCTTAAAGAAGGCAAATTAGAGTCATTTGTAAAAATAGAGTACGATTATACAATGAAAAACTTCCTTAAACATTCTATTGGATTGATTTTCCCGGAACTTACAAACTTCAATATGTATAATGCTCCAAAACGAATTACTCAAACAGGAACAGTTGTTGCAGGTTCTATTACTTATCATGATTTTAACGATGGTGGTTATCCACAATTAATTAAATACATCGGTAATAACAATGAAGGAGATGCATACAAAGGTGAGGTAAATCTGGAATTTGTTCAAAAAAAATAATGTACTGAATTTACATCATGATAATCGCCATTTTAAATTTGTTTAGAATGGCGATTCTTTCATTTTCATTATCAATGAGATATTTTAGGAGTTTAATTTTACTTGCTTGTATTTGCTTAACTGTACCGCTAAGTGCCCAGGTAAATATAAAAATATCAGCCTGGGCACTTAGCGGTACAGTTAAGCAAATACAAGCAAGTAAAATTAAACTCCTAAAATATCTCATTGATAATGAAAATGAAAGAATCGCCATTCTAAACAAATTTAAAATGGCGATTATCAT
>JAOARS010000402.1 GCA_025210415.1 Marinifilum sp.
ACTTTCAAATCATCGTTTTACAATACCATTAATTACAGGTGGTTTCCCTAATAGGGAACCGGAACGAAGTGGAGATCGTGAATACAATAATAAGAAAATTCTATGTGAACAAACTGTCGACAGACTAAAGGGTGGAGGAAATCTATAACAATTTAATAAAATTAGAATCTAACCGATACCAAAGAAAAATCCCGAACTCGCAAGCTCGGGATTTTCTTCTAACCACTATTTACTAACTTAAATCTAATCTATGAAAAAAAACTATTCTGTTTTGTACATTACAAATGTAGGGTAGAAGTGTGCTAAATGGTTTGAATAAATGTTAATGAAGCTTAAAAGTGAGGTTTTTATTTTACACCCCTTTACCTGTCGGCACTTCTCCTAGCAAGGGAAGATTTAGTTTGAATAGGTAGCACTAGATTCGAAAGTTCTCTGTTTTTAGGATATTTTTGATTCCAAATCATAAGTCACCAAGTTTTATGATTTTAATGTTTAAAATTGGGTTTTTCCCTTTAAGGGAAAATGCCGATAGGCAAAAGGGTGGAGAAAATATATAACAAATTCAATTGACCTTTCAATCATGCAAAATGAGTCAAAATATTACCAAAGAAAAATCCCGAACCTGTTCAGTCCGGGATTTTCTCTAACCACTATTTAGCTAACCTAAATCTAATCTATGAAAAAACTTCTTTTGTACATTACAAATATAGCAGGTGATTGTGCTAAATGGTTTGAATAAATGTTAATGAAGCTTAAAAGTGGAGGTTTTTATTTTACACCCCTTCACCTGTCGGCACTTCCCTTAGCAGGGGAAGACTCTAAAATTAAATGGGAGAACTTTCAAATCATCGCTTTACAATACCATTAATTACAGGTGGTTTCCCTAAAAAGGAAAAATTTTAAGATTAAAAGACAGAACTTGATTTGAAAGTTCTCTCCTTTTAATGGGAAATGGTGACAACCAGAGAGGTGAATGTTGTTGCAATATATATAGTTTATGAAAATAAATATTTGATTTTGTATGATAAAAACACAAATGGTATTTATTGAATAGATGTTTTAAGTGTGGAAAATAGATTCGTTAGTCAGGAGTTTATTGAATTTTGCAAGTTCTTATTCGTTTAAGTGTTACTTTGAAGCATAAGCCGATAAAAATCTCTACTATTTTTTTGTTTAGTTATAATGAATGGTTAAGTTTGTTAGGGTGTGAGGGAAAATAGAGAAGTTGGCAAAGAAAAATCATTTCTAAAACAATTATTATTTAATGAAAGTCAAAATGCTGTTTTGAGGAATTATCATTTAATGAAACGCTGAATTACGATATTTTGGAGTGTTATCATTTAATGAAAGGCTGAAATGCGATATTTCGATGTTTTATCATTTAATGAAGAGTCGAATTACAATATTTTGAAGCGTTATCGTTTAATGAAAGGCTGAAATACAATATTTTGAAGTGTTATCATTTAATAAAAAGCTGAAATGTGATATTTCGGTGCTTTATCATTTAATGAAAATAGCATATTGACTTTTAGAAATAATCAATTAATACAAACTCTAAAAACTAGAAATTATGACATTGATTAAAAAAATTACAACCAACAGTCGCAATGGTGATGTTAGTGCATTGTTAACTCTTATTCTGGGCGCATTTTCAAAGAGTGACTGGAGTTTAGATGTTTATTTAAGTGAACTAATTAACACCATACGTGAGCATTGTACTTCTTTAACCGAGGCACTGAATCGGTTGAAAGTTTATTCGCAAATGGCGGAAAAGGACAACATACGCGATATGGCCATTAAATCTTTGTTTAAGTTGGTTGAGGGGTACACTCATATTCCGATTGCTGAGATTAATGAAGCAGCAATGGTAGTTGAAAATGTATTGGAGCAGTATGGTATGGACATTCGGAATGATGATTACGCCGCAGAAACGGCTGAGGTAAATTCATTGCTGAACGATTTAAGCAAGTCTGAAATTGTAGCTGCCATTGCGAAATTGCAAGGGGTAGCCGATATTATTGCAGCTTTAACTGCGGCAGAAAAAGATTTTGAAGCCATAGCTCTGCAACAAGCCGAAGGCGAGGGAGCCAAAAAAGATTTGGCATCGGCCAGCAGACTAAAGAAAGCAGCTTTAAAAGAAATAAACGACAACTTGGTAGGTTATATGAACACCATGGCAAAAGTAAAACCAGATACTTACCAAGCTACCACCCAAACCATTGCCGAGTTAATAGCAAACAACAACGAATTGGTGAAACGCCGCCGTACAAAAAATGATGAGGTGGTAGAAGCCGATGTGATTTAATAAATATAAAATAGGTTTGCAAGAGCTTCCATGAGAGTGGGGACTTTTGTTTTTGGGAATAAGAGAATGTTAAAGAATATAGAAGAATGATTAAAGAGATTGATATTCATTGTATAGATAAAGGCCGATATGGTTTTACAGTACCATATCTTTATAAGATTGAGAAAGACTCAAGTCGTGAGAAGTCTATTCGTCAGATTTTAGATTATTTATCGAAACAAAAAAAACAATATTTTATAAAATATTGTGGTGAACTAGAGGAGTTTATAATTGGACTTCATAAGGCAAAAGAAGACGCTCCGGTATATATGTATGAGAATTTTGATAATCTGTTTTATGACCAAGATGAAATATCAGGAATAGAATCATTTGATGATCTTGTTGGTTTTATGGTTGAAAAATATCAAGACAAAATAGATAAACAGACTTTTTCTAAAAACTATGATACTAAATTGTGGGAATAAATTACTAATATTAATTGTTCTAAAGAATTGTTTATCAATATAAAGAAGTAATATTGTCTAAGAGAATCCTATTGTTGAAAGAAAAATTAATTCAAGATTTATTTGTAACTAGCATAAGTATTAGGTTTAATTTTTTGTTTTATGGAGAATAGTGTTGAGAATATTCCACAATATATTAAAGATTGGAATTTTATTAAGAGTATTAGTTGGGATAGATTTCCAAAGAGACGAATATACATAGATGATGAAGACCATTTTATGTGTATGAGAAGAATGAATGGTACAATTGCAATTTGTGGTTACTTATATTGTAGGGGCAGAATGGGACGCTCAAGTTTTGCCTATAACTTTTATATAGACTTACTAGAATTTGGTAAAAAATATAAAGAAGCATTTGATATTTGTATAGTGACAAATTTTGCTATTTGGCAATCAGATTATATTTTTTTAGAGAAATTTCCTGAAGATTTTAAATTCTATAGTATACGTAATAATAAATTGGAACTTCAAGATTTAAAAAGAGCAATTGAATCTAGTAAAATAAATAATAAAGATTTAGTTGTTCTAAGGGATCCTAATACTAAGTTAATCGTATCAGAAATAAAAAATAAAAGTGTTGATTCTGAAGAAAATATTATGAGAGGTTTACGAGATGGTTATGGTGAAAATTATGGTTTCGAATAATTAGCTACAATTAATTCACGTTAATACAAGAAACAATCTTCGATAAAATCTATTCTTTTAGATAGCTTCTCAAAAAATAATCTCTAATATGAAATCAAAGAAAAATCCCGAACTCGCAAGCTCGGGATTTTCTCTAACCACTATTTACTAACCTAAATCTAATCTATGAAAAAACTTCTTTTGTTTTGTACATTACAAATGTAAGGTAGAAGTGTGCTAAATGCATTGAATAAATGTTAATGAAGCTTAAAATTGGGTTTTTTATTTTATTTTGCACCCCTTCGCCTGTCGGCACTTCCCCTGAGAGGGGAAGACTCTAAAATTAAATGGGAGAACTTTCAAATCATCGTTTTACAATACCATTAA
>JAOARS010000403.1 GCA_025210415.1 Marinifilum sp.
AGCGAAGAATCGTTGAACAAATTAATCCTTCAGGGACTACAACTACATCATCCAGAACTTTCTCACAAATTCGCCAGGTCAAATCTCCCACTTTTTGCACTGCTGCACCATCAACAAATCGATCAATTGTTTCCAAAGAAATATTCTCTTTTTGCTCAAATGCCGATTTCATTGAAGGAGCACCTTCTGGTTCAACGCCAATAATTTTGGTTTGTGGACTGAATTCCTTTATCCATGCTCCAAGTCCCGAAGCCAAACCTCCTCCTCCTATTGGCACAATAATGTAATCAATAGGATCAGAACAATCTTGCAAAATCTCCAGCCCAATGGTTCCTTGTCCTTCAATAATTTTAGGATCATCAAAAGGATGAATAAATGTTTTACCCTGTTCTTTTGCATCAGTCAAAGCTTGATTTGATGCATCATCGAAAGTATCTCCGGTAAGGATTACTTCTACAAACTCGCCACCAAACATTTTAACCTGCTTGATTTTCTGACGAGGCGTTGTTTCCGGCATATATATTACACCTGAACAGCCCAATTTCTGACAAGAGTAGGCTACTCCTTGTGCATGATTACCAGCACTCGCACAAACAATCCCTTTTTCAAGTTGCTCCTTGTCAAGTCCTGCTATCTTATTGTAAGCTCCTCTTATTTTGTAGGATCTTACCATTTGAAGATCTTCACGCTTTAAGCGGATATTGGCATGATATTTTAAGGACAGGTTCATATTTTTTAGTACAGGCGTAGATTCAATTACCTCCTGAACTGTTCGTCCGGCCTTTACAATATCCGCCATTTTTGGATAATAATATTCTGTATTTTTTGTCACGTTTCCCCCTTTGTGATTTTTGATTTTTACTTTGCAATCAAAATAAGCCAAGTACTTATTCTTTGGTTATTGAAAAAATCAATAAGCTATTAGCTATTGGCATTTAGCTATTAGCAATTAAAATTACCAATAGCTAATTGCTAAAAGCCAACAGCATTATATTATTATGCTTTTTCTATATATTCTGCCAACCAATCACCTACTTCGGATGTTGAGTAAGATTTCTTTCCATCTGCGACATCTTCGGTAACCACTCCTGCTTCCAATGATTGATCAACAGCTTCGCGAATCAAAGCTCCTTCCTTCATCATGCCAAATGCATACTCGAACATCATGGCTGCAGAAAGTACGGTTGCACATGGATTGGCAATGTTCTTTCCTGCTGCCTGTGGATACGATCCGTGAATTGGCTCGAATACAGAAGTGTGAACTCCAATTGATGCTGACGGCAACATTCCCATTGAACCTGAGATCACACTTGCCTCATCGGTAAGAATATCTCCAAACATGTTCTCAGTAACCATCACATCGAAACGCTTTGGCCAGGTAATGATCTGCATGGCAGCATTATCAACAAACATGTATTCAACTTCAATATCAGGATAATCAGGAGCTACTTTTTGTCCTATTTCTCTCCACAACCTGGAAGTTGCCAGTACATTTGCCTTGTCAACAATGGTTAGCTTTTTTCTTCTCTTGCCAGCGTATTCGAAACCTAAACGAATGATTCTTTCAATTTCTTCTGCTGTATACACACAAGAATCATAAGCCGTTTGACCATCTTCACTTCTACCCTGTGGACGACCAAAATAAATACCACCTGTTAACTCGCGAATACACATAAAATCAGCACCATCAACCAATTCAGTTTTTAGTGGAGATTTGTGAATTAGCGACTTGAAAGTATTCACTGGACGTAGATTGGCATACAATCCTAAGGTCTTTCTCATCTTCAAAAGTCCTTGTTCCGGACGAACCTTAGCTGAAGGATCGTTATCGAATTTTGGGTGACCAATTGCACCAAAAAGAACTGCATCTGAATTCATACACAATTCATGAGTTTCAGCAGGATAAGGATCTCCTACCTGATCTATTGCAGTAGCACCTACCAAAGCTTCGGTATATTCAAATTCATGTCTAAACTTTTTTGTAATTGCATCACATACTTTCTTTGCCTGTTCTACGATTTCAGGACCAATACCATCTCCCGGTAATACTGCTATTTTGTAAGTCATTTTTAATTTAGATTTGAGATAATAGATGTGAGATGTGAGAAAGTGTCGACATCTGATCTAATTTTTGCATTTTATTTATTGTTTACTGTTAATTGTTCACTGCTGTTACTGTACTGTTGTTCCAATAGGTTCAGCATTCGTGCTGTTGCTTTAATTGCTGCTTCAACCTGGTCGGGATCCAATCCTCGAGTTTTAAACTCTTTTCCATTAAAATCCCAGGTAATTAAAGTTTCTACCAAAGCATCAGTTTTACCACCTGGTGGGATTCTAACGAAATAATCCTTCAGTACTGGTCGATCCTTGCCCAACTTCTCGTACACAGACCAAATTGCATTCATAAAGGCATCATACTGTCCATCGCCCGATGCTGTTCCTTCATGCATTTGTCCGTTGATTTCCAAATTAACAGAAGCAAATGGACGCATTCCTTTCGACAATGACAAGGAGTAATGCTTGATTACAATTGGCATTTCTTCCATGCTTTGATTCAGCAC
>JAOARS010000404.1 GCA_025210415.1 Marinifilum sp.
ATTCTCTTTAATATCTCCGCAAATTTAATTTTTTTATTGCTGAGATCTACTGTTTGTATAACATTCAGAATGATTTTATGGATTAAGTGATTTTTATTCAATTGATTTAAAATGAACTAGAATTTATTCATTCTAAATTCGAAATCAAAGGTGAATAGATTTTATGCGGTTATAAATTATTATTAATTTTGCTTTTATTGTGATGATTTGTAACAATGTTTCAAATTGATTACAAAGTGTGAGCCTAACTTGTGTTATTGTTAGTCTTTTTTAATTTGACCCTAACTATTGGATATGAAAATACAAATTGATGAAGTAGATCAGAAGATATTGTCTTATTTGATCAAAAATGCACGCATACCATTTCTTGAAATTGCGCGAGAATGTGGAATTTCAGGAGCCGCAATTCATCAGCGAGTAAAAAAACTAGAAGACGCTGGTATTATTGATGGTTCTCGTTTTATTGTAAAACCTCGTGCATTAGGATACGAAGTATGTGCATTTGTGGGCATAATTTTAGATCATGCACACCAGTATAAAATGGTTGTTGATAGTATTGAGGCAATTCCGGAAATTATAGAATGCCATTTTACTACCGGAAACTATACTTTTTTAGTAAAAATGTTGTGCCGAGATAATCAACATTTGATGGATGTTTTAATAAATACACTGCAAAATATTGATGGTGTATCAAAAACTGAAACCTTAATTTCACTGGATCAAACAGTTGATAGAGAAATTAAATTGTAAAAAATCATTATTAAATATATGAGGCTTCTTAATCGGAAGCCTTTTTTTATGGACTAAACTGATAAATGGCATAAAAAAGAATTTAAAAGCGAGCTATTTTTGTATCTTACAAAATCTTAAAATTTAAATACTATTAACATGTTTCCAAAAGAAGTTTATATAAACAGACGCGAGAAATTACGTTCATCAATGAAAGATGGAGTTGCAATTGTTTTGGGTAATCCAGATGCTCCAATGAACTATGCTGGTAATATTTATCATTACCGTCAGGATAGCACTTTTCTATATTTTTTCGGTATCGATCACCCTGGTTTTGCTGGTGTTTTTGATATTGATAACAACAAAGATTATATTTTTGGTAATGATGTAGATATTGACGACATCATTTGGATGGGACCTCAGCCAAGTGTTAAGAATCAGGCAGCTGAGTTTGGTTTGGAAAACACTGCACCCTTTGCCGAATTAAAAACTTTTGTTGCAAAAGCAGTTCAGGAAGGGCGTAAAATTCATTTTTTACCTGTATATCGTGCTGAGAACAAAATTTTAATTCATGAAATGTTGGGAACTCCTCTTGATGCAGTTAAAGAGAATGCTTCTGAAGAATTCATTAAAGCTGTTGTGGCATTGCGTGAAATTAAAGATGAGTACGAAATTAAAGAATTGGAAAGAGCAGCTGCTATTGGATATGAAATGCATACAACTGCTATGAAAATGGCAAAGAATGGTGTGTATGAAAGAGAAGTAGCTGGAGAAGTTGAAGCCATTGCACTTCGTGCAGGGGGAATGTTGTCATTTCCGGCGATTGTTTCGAAGCGAGGAGAAACGCTTCACAACCACGAACATGGAAATTTATTAAAGGCGGGTGATTTATTACTTGTTGATTGTGGTGCTGAAACAGATACACATTATGCTTCTGACAATACAAGAACAATTCCTGTTGGTGGTAAATTTAGCCAAAAGCAGAAAGAAATTTATGAAATTGTACTTGCAGGTATCAATAAAGGAAATGAATTGATTCGCCCTGGAGTTACCTATCAAAGTATTCATCTTGAGGTTTGTAAAGTGTTGGCATCAGGTTTAAAAGAACTTGGCTTAATGAAAGGTAATGTGGAAGAAGCTGTAAAAGCCGGAGCTCATGCATTATTTATGCCACACGGTCTTGGCCATATGATGGGATTGGATGTTCACGATATGGAAGATTTTGGTGAGAACTATGTAGGATATGATGATAAAGTTCAAAGAATAGATCAGTTTGGAACAGCTTATCTTCGCTTGGGCAAAGAACTTAAGCCAGGTTTTGTATTGACTAATGAACCGGGAATTTATTTTATTCCTGCATTAATTGATAAGTTTCAAAACGAAGGTTTACATACAGAATTTATCAATTACGATAAAGTGAATGAGTATCGTGATTTTGGAGGTATTCGTCTGGAAGATGATGTATTGGTAACAGAAACTGGCAATAGATTAATTGGTAAAAGAATTCCTGTTTCGGTAGAAGAAGTGGAAGCAATTATGAAATAAGCCTAATATCACATAAAATAGTAGAAAACGGTCTTTCCTTGGAAAGGCCGTTTTTATTTTTTGAACTCTTGTTTAATTTTCCTTAACTTTACTAAATATTAATATGAATGTGTAACAAAAATCAACTTTTATCAGTTTAAATGGTTGGTTAGTGTATTAAAGAAAAACACACATACAAACAAGTAAAATTTGATTTGTGTGTTTCGCCTCTAAAATTGCAGGATATTCAAGTATTGGATTGATGCAAAATGAATAAAGGAATTGACTTGAACTTAACTTGGGTAAGTACTCTTTTAGAATAACGAATAAACTTTGAATTTATAGATATGAGGAATGGTAAAATTTTTACTCGATTTCAAAAATTATTAAAACTAGTTTCAATTTGTATCCTGTTTGCAAGTCCGTTTTCCGGATTTGCTCAATATGATTATGAGCATTATGTGCCTCCATTTTATAATGGGTCATATACGCCTCATGACGTTGGTTATCACAGAGCTATTTTATCAACCAACTCTGTGAAAGATATCACGGTTTATATTTATAAAGGGTACGATACTGAAATAGCGCAAGTAACAATTAGTAATAAATCTCCATATTCGTTTGCATTTACGCGATCAGATGGAAATGAACAAGGAGAGATTATTTCATATCCGCACACTTATAATTTTCCAAAGAATGTTGTAGGAGCTAAAGAATTAAATAAAATCTTGGCAGATGAAGGCATAAGGTTTTATTCTTCTGATGCACCATTTTTTGTAAATATTCGACACTCAACAAGAGATCAGGGACTTTCGTTAACTACCAAAGGAACCTATGCTTATGGTACTGATTTTCTATCAGGTCATGTTTATACACATCAAAATTCTGCAACAAAGAGGCGAAGCCATTTTATTTCGGTAATGGCTACAGAAGATAATACGATAGTGAATTTTACTGATATTAAGGTATCAAGATTAACCAAATTTAATTCTTCTACGAATGGTTTGGAATCAGAATTAATGTCTCCCAGCGATGTAATTACTGCAACATTAAATAAAGGGGAAAGTTATGTAATAGGGGTCGATCATGATTTGCCCGGATTTTCTAATGCAGATATGAATGCAATGAATGGAACTTCCATAACATCATCAAAACCAATTGCAGTTAATAGTGGATCATGGACAGCAGGACCTTTGGGTCAAGATATTGGTGTTGACCAAATCGTTCCAATCGATCAGGTTCGAAATGAGTACATTATTTTACGAGGCCAGGGAGATAATACTACAGAGCGTATTATTCTGGTTGCAACAGAAGATAATACAGAAGTAAGTGTAAATGGAACCGTTGTTGGTCAAATTGACAAAAAAGGCGAACATATGACCTTAACAAATCCTTACGATAGTAATGGAAATGTGTATGTTACCTCAGATAAGAATATTTACGTATATCAAACACTTTCAGGTAGTTCATCAATAATAGGACCTACTGTAGGAATGAATTTTATACCACCCGTTTCAACAAGTGGTATACGAGAAGTTACGGTTCCATATGCAGAAGTTCTTGCTCAAAAACCTGTAAGTGGAGTAATTACAATACTTACTCAAACCGGATCGGTGGTGAATTATTCTAAAGATGGAGATGTAACTTTACATCCTATTACAGATATTGTGAGTTCATCAACAAAAATTGCCGGAGTTCCACAATGGGAAATTTATAAGCTGGATAAAAATTTAGCAGGGAGTTATCGATTTTATAGTAATAAAGCTATTAATGTTGCTTGGCTTGTAGAATCTAAATACGTGGGAGCTGCAGGTTATTATTCTGGTTTTACCAAAGCAATTTCTAAAAAAACTCCCGATCTGGAAGTGGATGCTGACGGATCTGTTGATTTAATTTGTGAAAGTTACGATGATGATATCCGGGTAACGATTAAAGAACCAACACCAGATTTCTATGAATGGTATGTTAATGATTTTAACAGTGATCCAATTATAGTAAATGATCCTCTTGTAGTACCTGCACCAGATGTAGAAACTTCTTATTATGTAGTTGGTTCTTATCGCGATCCGCGTATGGATCAACTTTTTAACGGTTCATTTTTTGAGAAAACTGTATCTTCAGATTATACCGAAGTATTTGGTAATCTTAGAAATCCAGGTGAATATACCACTGTAAGTCAGACTACCAGTGCTGATCCTTCGTTCAAGAATCCTATTTTTAAAGATATGGATAACGATTACATGTTTATGGCTATTTCCAATAATTCGGGAGATGTGATGTATCGTGGAACTTCGATTGATGTAGTAAAAGGATTTAACTACATAGTTAAATTGCATGGTAGAAGTGTAACCAACACTACTTATACAGAACCACAATCGCTTAAAGTATTGGTAAATGGAGATACAATTATTGATAATTTTAAAATTGATAAAACAGATGAGTGGCAGTCGGTTTCAGCATTATGGAAGCCTAAAGGTGCTCCAAATGCTATTTTGAAAATCCTGAATAACAATGCATCAGGTGTTCGTTCTGCTTTTGCTCTTGACAGTATTACGTTTGTACAAGCAGTACAAGATACAGCTCAGTTTGTTGCACGGGTAATTCCAAATTATAGTTATTCCAATAATGGTAAAACTTTTCATTTTTGCGAAGGTACTCAGAATTCGCTTGATGTATCGAACGGAGATACAAGTTGGTATGATTACTCTTGGGCTAAAAAAGATCAAAATTCAGGAAATTATATTGATTTGGTTGATGGTGCTGAATTTTCAGGAACCGATACACACGAGTTAATTTTCAAGAATCCTCAGCAAGATAATGAAGGAAATTACAGATGTACCATAACCTTTAAAGAAGAATATCAACAATGTGGATCAAGTAGTAATGCTATTGTTGATTTGATAGTATTAGTAGATAAATTGGCAACAGTTAAAATTGATGCCGACAAAACACACTTCTGTTACGGAACTACTGCTACATTAGCTGCTTTGGTTACAGGAGATGCAGGCCAGGTAAAATGGTATGTAAACGGAGGTGCAGATCCTGTTTCATTAGAAAATCCATTTGTTTTTGCTGCTGATAATCCGGCAGGTACATATACAGTTAGGTGCGAAGCCGAAAATGGTTGTGGTTTAGCATTCGATGAAGTTACATTGGAAGTATATTCAGCACCAGATTTAAATTCACTTACAGTTAACCCTGATCTTTGCGAAAATGATGATATCATTTTAACAGCTAATGCAACTGGAAATGGAACATTAACTTACTATTGGAAAGAGGGAACCAGCGATTTAAACGAGCATGGTTCAGTTTTAACCTTTCCGGCTACAATGGACCATCGAGATTCAATTTATTCGGTCAGTGTTTCCAGTATTTACACAACGGCCGATGGTAATATTGAATGCCCTGATGATGTGACTTTATCAATAGATAATTTAGATATATATCCAAATGTTACCATAACTGATCCTTTGGATAATGCTACTATATGTGAGGGAAGTGGAAATCATATTTTCTCTGTATTACTTTCTCAACCAGAATCATTCTACAATTTTGCCTGGGAGAAAGATGGATTAAGCATACCAGGAGATTTAGCACAGAAAATTATTTCTCCAATCGCAACTGGTGACGATGGGCAGTATAAAGTTATTGTTTCGAATAGATGCGACACAAAAGAATCGACGGCAACTCTTACAGTTGTACCAAAAATGGTAGTAAATAGTATTTCTGCAGATTTAACCGGGCCATTTTGTAATGCAACCAATGTAACAGTTACTTTTACAGATAATGGAGCCGTTGCAGAATATAAAGCTAAGAAACCAGATGGTTCAGAGATTATTATAACAAACCCTTATACTTTCGAAATTAATTCGACAACAGAAGGAAGCTGGGAATTTATAGCAGAACCAAACTGTACAGGCGATCCGGTTACCAAAACTTTCAATTGGGAAATGATTCCTGATTTTGGAACAGTTTCGATGGATGATGTTACAACTTGTATTGGCAAAGATGTTGATTTTATTGTTGATATTAATGATATTCCGACACTTTCAAACTTAACCTATGAATGGAAAGACAATACAAACACTATAATTGTTGGAGCAACAACTGGTGTACTGAGTTTAACTAATGTACAAGAAGTAAATACTGGTACATATACATGTATTGTAACAGATCAATGTGGCAGATCAAAGCAAGTTACTGCAAATTTAAATATTGAAAAAGTTACAACACCTACAACTACAGCGGCAATTGAAAAATGTGTGGGAGATACCGATTTCCGTATTGATATTGCTTATGTAGGAACTCCTACTTTTAAGTGGCGACATAATGATCCGTTAGGTGCTGTTATAAGCACATCAGGTTTTTATGCGATTCCATCATTAACGGTTGCCGATGCCGGAATTTACTATTGTACAGTGGAGTTAGAATGTGGAAATGTGATTCAAATTCAACGAGAACTGATTGTAAACGAGCATGTTTCAATTGTTAATCCTGCTGATGAAACCATACATATTTGTGAAGGAGAAAAGCCAGTATTTAAAGTAGAGGTAAATGGCAATTCAGACGATTACGTAATAGATTGGACCAATTCAGGAGACGTTTCACTGGGCTTAGGAGATGTTAATCAAGTGCAATTAGGAGTTCACAATACACCTGGAACATTTACTTATAAAGCAAAAGTGACATCTTTCTGTGATAATTTGAATAAAAACTACATTGTTGAAGTGCATGAGAAGCCTAAATTAACTGCCATTGATCCAATTCATGAATGTGAAGGAGATATTTTACTTACAGCGAATGTAGTAGGTACTGATTATGTTGATGTAGAATGGTGGAATTCTGATGAAAGTACCAAATTAGGCACAGGAGTTAATTATACTATTTTGGGAGCAACTTATCCTGCTTCTGAAGGAATATACATTGCAAAAGTAACTACCGAATATTGTGGAAGTAGTAAAACTAATGCTTTGGTAAATATTTATGAACCAGTCTCGCATAAACCAATTGCAAACTTAACGCCAACTCCTTGCGAGGGTACTCCTTTAAAATTGGTAGTTGAAGGAATTGGTGATGGAGTTCAATATTCCTGGCATAAGAATTTGGTATCAAACCCTCAGTTGGCAACGAGCAGTGTTTTAGACCTTGGCAATGCAAATGCAGCATTACACAATGGCAAATATATTTGTGTATTAACAAGCTCTAATGCTTGTCCGGGAAAAACAGTTGAATTTACTGTAAACGTATTGCAAAATGCAACTGTTACAACCCCACCAAATGATGCTTCCCTTTGTGAAGGAATTACTCCTGCAACATTTACTTTAACTGCAGCAGGTGAAGGTAACCTTGTTTATACTTGGTATGATAAAGATGATAGTAAAGTAAGTGAAAAAACGAACGACCCTAATTTTTCAGTAGCAGATCCATTGGCAAATGATGGACAGGTTTACTACTGTGTTGTTACACCCGATAAATGTGCTTCGATTACTTCGAAACAAGTAGGCTTACATGTTAAGAAAAAAGTAATAATAACAAGCGAACCAGTTGATGTTAAAATTGCTGAAAATGGGAATGCAACCTTTTCGGTTGAAGCTGATGGTGAGCCTGTTATTGCTTACCAATGGCAAATTTCAACAGATGGAGGAACCAACTGGAGTGATATTGTGGCAGAAACAAACAAATCTTTATTATTAACTTCTGTGCCGTTGGCTTCAAACGGAAATAAGTATCGCTGTATAGTTACCAATGCTTGTAATTTTAAAACAACCCGTGAAGCATTATTAATTGTTGATGCTAATGCCAAAATTACAGTTCAGCCAGTTGGTTTGAATGTTTGTTTGTCGGATAAAGCAGAATTTAAAATAGATGCTTCTGGCGTGGGCTTAATTTATGAATGGCAATACAGAGAAAATAATACAGCTCCGTTTGTAAATGCTTCTGCAATTGGAACATTAAAAAATGGTGACAAAACACTGGAAATTGATCCGGTAACTTTAGCAATGAAAGACTGGGAGTTTAAGTGTATTGTTTCCGGAACAGGTCCTTCTGATGAATCGAATGTGGTAAAAATTAATGTGTTCGAACCAATTACATATGATGAAATAAGTGATGAGATTCTTTGTAATGGTTCAGGGGCATTATTCTCAGTTGAAAACTTAAATGGATCTACACCTTACTCTTATACATGGAAAAGGGAAGCAGTAACAATAGCTACTGGTTCACAGCTAAATTTGGACGCAGCTTCTGCAACTGATGCTACTTATTGGATTGAAGTGAGTAATGGAGTTTGTCCTGCAATAGCTAAGGATTTTGTAATTAGCCATCATCCTGATTTAGATGTGAATGCGTGGTCTAATGTTGATGAAACCTGCGCAACAGGAAGCCCTGTTGAGGTTTTGGATGTAACCGTTAACAATTCGGCAGGTGGCTTAAAATACACTTGGACAAAAGATGATGATGCAAATGTACTTAGCAGTACAAATACTTATACTTTACCTGGACTTTCATCTGCAGAAACAGGAACATATAAAGTAAAAGTTGAAGATAAATGTACATCTGTAACGATATCAGGATTTGTTAATGTTTATACCCCTATAAGCAAGGTAAATACATGGCCTGCTAATTTGACTCCCTTATGTTTGGGTACTGAATTGGTATTAGATGTTGAAATTGATGGAGATCATCCAACATATGCCTGGACTGTTCCGAATACAGCTAGAACACCAGGAAATGGATCAAGTATTAAATTCGATGATTTATCAATGGCTGATCAGGGAACATATACCTGTAAGATTACAGATAAGTGTGGAACAAGTTTGATTTATACAACTGAATTAAAAATTATTGATGCTCCTTCAATTGATGCTCCTGGTATTGAAAATTTAGTAGCAGTTTGCGAAGGAGAACCATTGGTATTGGGAGCAATTAATGTTACAGGTTCCTATGATGATATTGAATGGACATTAAATAATGGTTCGTTAAATTCTGTAGCCGGCGTGCAGTTAGATTTAGGAAATGCAACACTTGCAATGGAAGGAAATTATAAGGTTGAAGTTTCGAATGCATGTGGATCTGATATTTCGGTTGGTACACAAGTGGTAAATCCTAAGCCAAAACTTGAGCCAATTGCCGATCAGTTTGTTTGCGAAGGTGAAGATGTAGTATTCAGAGCCAAAGCAACGGGACGAGATTTGAATTATCAGTGGAAAATTGATGGAGTAATAAAAGCTTCTGTAATTCCAACTTTACTAATTAGTGGTTTAGATGTTCTTCCTGCCGATCCGTTTACCCCTAAAACATATACAATTGAATGTATTGTTACAGATGCCAATGGGTGTGGCGGAACCATAAAGGAAACAGCTGAATTAAAGGTTAATCCGTCTACAATTATTTTGAGTACACTTAGAATTGCCACAAAATTTGTTGGTGAAGATTACACGATGAAAATTGATGCAACAGGCCATAATTTAACCTACAAATGGACACATGTGAAAGATGGTGTTACCAATTTACTTGCAGAAACAACCAATACATTAACTTTAACCAACATTCAATTAAGTGATGCTGGTTATTACCATTGTGAAATTACAGGATCGTGTGGAACAAGATTGGCATCGGGTAAGCTAACAGTGAAAGAGCCTGTTATTATTCATGAGGGACTTGCAAGTTTAGTAGAAAAATGTGATGGAGAACCTCTTAGCTTACATGTAAATGCAAGTGGTTATTCCTCTGTTCAATGGTTAAAGAATGGAAGTGAACTAGTTGGAGAAACTGACTTGACATTATATATTGCTGAACTAACTTCGGCCGACGCGGGTGAGTACACCTGTAGAATTGAAGGAGATGGTGCGCCGGCAGGAGGAATTGTGGAAAAAACCACAGTACGAGTATATGAGAATACAACACTTCTGGCCCCACTTGGTACTATGCCGATTTGTGAAAGAGACGAACTGGAATGGATACCAAATGTAAAAGGAGCAGCAAATATCGAATACAAATGGTTCTTTAGTGGAACTGAAGTGTCAACCGATAAGATTTTACATTACGATGCGATACTACTTGCTCAAGAAGGAGATTATGAAGTGCAGGTAACAGGTTTGTGTGGCGATGTTTCATCAAAAGGAACGCTTGAAGTAATTGAATTGCCTTCGATTACAAGTATTAGTAATGATAAAGAAGCCTGTGAGAATGAATCATTGGTAGAATTTAAAATTGAAGCCACAGGTGAAAATCTGAAATATCAATGGAAGAAGAATGGTGCTGATATGCCAGGCAAAACTTCACCAGTATTGAGTTTAACTTCAATACAACTTGATGATGAAGCCAGTTATACATGCAATGTTTATAACTCCTGTGCTACAGTTATTAGTAATGAGATGAAACTGAAGGTAACTCCTCAATTGAAGATATTATCAGATATTGCTGATATCGAGGTGTGTTCGGGCGAAGAAATTTCATTTACTGCAGATGTTAATGGAAATAATGTAACATATCAATGGAAGTTAGATGGAGTTGATTTGGCCGGAGAAACAAGTTCTGTATTAAATTTGGGTAAAACCACAAGTGATGATAGTGGTTATTATACATGTATTGTTTCTGATAATTGTACCGATTCCAGATCAACAAAACCAACAGAGCTAACGGTTCATGAATTACCAAACTCGCGAATTTTAGGTAGAATGGTGCTTTGTGCCAAAGAAGATAGAGTAACATATACAACAGACGACTTGCCGGAAATTGAATATGGCTGGGGAGTTGATGGAGGTATTTTTGCCGGCCCTGACAAGGGGTTAAAAACTCGTGTAACCTGGGGTGAACTTGATAAAGGAGAACTTTCTATTATGATTGTGGATGTTGCTACAGGTTGTGAATCGAAAGTAGATTCATTGGTTACATTAAATGCATTGCCAACAGTTAATTTGGCTGCATTTGAATCGAAAGGTGTATGTAATGAAAGTTTTACACTGTCAGGAGGATATCCTGAAGGAGGTATTTACTGGGTAGATGATATTTCGGAAGAAATATTTGATCCGAAAGATAAAGGTCCGGGAACCTACAATATTCACTATTCTTATACAGATGCTCACGGATGTTCAAATGTGACCAACAAAACAACACTTAGAGTAGATCCATTGCCAACAGTTAACATTACCGACAATGTAACAATTGGTAGTTGTAAGCCATTTGTACTAAATGCAGTAACAGATGAGATCAATATTCAATGGTCGCCGGCTACCAATTTGGATGATGTCAACTCTATGACTCCTACGTTTACACCTGGTAAATCGCAAGTTTTGATTGCAACCGTAATGGATGAGCACGGTTGTCCGAATATGGATTTGGTTGAACTTACTGTGGCTCCTTTGCCAATTGTAACAACCATAGCTGATACAACGGTTGGTCAGTGCAATCAATTACTGTTAAAGACTGATATTGTAGGTGATGCTGGAAAAATTACATGGACAAATCCTGATCATTTAGATGACCCTGATACAAGAAGCCCTAAAATTATTAATGCTCCAGAAGGAATACATACATACAAAATTAGTCTTACCGACCTGTATGGATGTGATGCTGAAGGCAAAGTAGTTGTCAATATGGAAGCCGATC